>NZ_JBEYFS010000184.1:0-24508 GCF_040634475.1 Streptomyces sp. NPDC007095 | reverse complement strand
TACGAGGGTCAGGGCCCGGCACGCCGAGAGCACGCACCTGACGCCGCGGAGCCGCCCTCCGGGCGACGACGGGAATTTGACGACAGGACCTAGGACGCGTTCGGCCGATCACCGACGCGCCTCGTGAGCACGGGGCCGGTTTTGCCGAATCGGCAACAGGTTTGGCAAGCGCCACACCGACCGCCGCATGATCGTCGGTAGTACCGGAGGCCGCATGGAGAACGGGTCGCTCCGGCCCCTTCGCCGCACCGGCCACACGTTGAGCTCTCTGGGAGGATCCGTGCCGCAGCCGTCCACAGCAGACCGCATCCACCGTCTTGTCCCCTCGCCCGCCGGGCGGACCCATCTGGTGGAGCAGGGAACCGGCCCACTGGTCCTGCTCGTTCACGGTTTTCCGGAGTCCTGGTACTCCTGGCGCCACCAGCTTCCGGCACTCGCCGCGGCCGGCTACCGGGCGGTCGCCATCGACGTCCGCGGCTACGGCCTCTCCTCCAGGCCCGAGGCGCCGACCGCGTACCGGATCCTCGAGCTGGTGGAGGACAACGTCGCCGTGGTGGAAGCCCTGGGTGAGGAGTCCGCGATCGTCGTCGGACACGACTGGGGTGCGAACATCGCCGCCGTCTCCGCCCTCGTGCGCCCCGACGTGTTCCGCGCGGTCGGACTGCTCAGCGTGCCCTACGCCCCGCGCGGCGGCCCGCGTCCCAGTGAGATCTTCGCGCAGATGGGCGGGGACGAGGAGTTCTACGTCTCCTACTTCCAGGAGCCCGGCCGGGCCGAGTCCGAGATCGAGCCCGACGTCCGCGGCTGGCTCGCGGGCCTGTACGCGGCGCTGTCCGCCGACACCATGCCCGCACCCGGCGCGCCGGACCCGCACTTCGTGAGCCCCGGGGGCGCGCAGCGCGACCGCTTTCCCGCGGGGCGGCTCCCCCACTGGCTCGACGAGCACGACCTCGATCTCTACGCGGGAGAGTTCGAGCGGACCGGCATGACCGGGGCCCTGAACCGCTACCGGAACATGGACCGGGACTGGGACGACCTGGCCGACCACGACGGTGCGCCCATCGCCCAGCCCTCGCTGTTCATCGGCGGCGGCCGGGACGCCTCCACCACCTGGCTGGCCGACGCGATCGCGGCCTACCCCACCACCCTGCCGGGTCTGCTCTCCTCCCACCTCCTCGACGACTGCGGCCACTGGATCCAGCAGGAACGGCCCGAGGACGTCAACCGCATCCTGATCGACTGGCTCGCCCGGGTCACGAGCGGCAAGTGACGTTCCCGACCGGGGCAATCCCTCGATCGGGTGACTCACCTCGGGCGAGTGGATCGAACACCACATCACGACCGCATCACCCAACGCCCCCTAGGTCCAGCACGACCACTCGAACCTTCGTCTGGAGATTCGCCCTCCTACACCCGTGACGGCTTCTTGATCAGGTGCGTTCTTGAGGCACCCACTGTTCGTCGTCACCGTAGGAGGAACCGTGAATCCCATCCCGCTCCCGCCCTTGCCCAGCCCGCTTTCGAACAGCCCGCCGCCGCGCCCCGGACTGTGGTGACGCCCGCCGTGCACGGTGTTGACGCCGTGGCCGTCTCTGTCGCGGATACCTCATGTGGGGCACCGAGGTGGGGGCATGACCGACTCGAAGACACTGCCCGACACCGTGCACGCGTGGGCCGAGAGCGTCCTCGGCCCACTCACCGTCGTACGCGATGCCTCACACCCCCGCCCCGGGTCCCGGGTGTGGGAAGTGGCCCACCAAGGCGATGGCGCCCGTCATTTCGTGAAGATCAACGCCCACACCTTTACCGAACTCCTCTTGTGCGTCCGTGTCATTCGTTCGGAGGGGCTTCGGCGTCGTCGCATTCCCCTTTACCGGTCGGTCCGGTTGTCGCCTTCACGTACGTCGACGTGGAGGTAACCGGATGCGAAGTGTCATGGTCCTGGAGGATTTTCGGGTACAGCAGATGCCGAGAGCTGGGGGCGGGTGGTCGTACACGATCCTCCGTGCCGATGGCTCGGTGGAGGAGGAGCCGGACCGCTTCCTGCGCCTGTACGAGGGCGGGGGCACCGAGCGGACGTACGCATACTTCCTGGTTGATCACCTGCGGTGGCGGAAGAGGGAGGGGCTGACAACGCCGTCGGTGTCGCTGCAGGACTTGTACCGCTACATGGGGGCGGTGAGGGCCAAGGTGGCGATGCCGTTCGGGCAGCCGTGGCGGCCGGGCAAGCGGCCGTACGGCTCGTCGGCCCTGGAGGTCACCGCCGCGTGCCTGAAGGGGTTCTACCTGCTGCAGTGCGGCAGCGGCGTGACCGCCGAGTTGGCTACTGCGCTTGAGGCAAGTCGGCTGCCCACGCAACGGGACCGCGATCGGGCCCTGTTGGGGCATCGTCAGACGTCGCTTCCGGTCAATCCGCTGGCGCCGCGGCGGGGTACGCGCCGTCGGCACCCGAAGATGCTGCCCGACGGGGCCCGCCCCGAGCTGCTGGACGTGGCGAACACCGCCCGCGACAAACTGGTGGTGACCTGGCTGTCGGGACACCAGTCTGCGCATCGGCGGACTGACGGGCCTGCACCTCGTTGATCTGCACCTTCGTTCAAACGCCGCCTGCGGGGAGTGCAAGAGTCCGCACCTGCACGTGTGTCACCGCTGGGGCAACCCCAACCGGACCGCTGCCAAGACCAAGGCGGACTGGTAGCTGCGCGACGGCATCGTCACCGGCGGCGAGATCGTGCGGGTGAGCCCGGCCATGATCCGGGCCTACTTCGCGTACATGACCAGTGAGTACGCGAAGTGCGCCACCGATCACGGCATGCTGCTCATCCAGCTGTCCGGTCCGCGCCGCGGGGAGTCCTGGACCGCTGACGCCGCCCGCGGCATGCTCCGGCGGGCCGGGCGCCGCGCCGAACTGCCGGGCCGGATCAGGCCCCACGCCTTCCGGCACTCCTTCACCAATGGCGTCCTGGGCGCCTCCGGCGGCGACACGATGGTCGCCAAGGAGGCTGGCAACCGGGCCTCGGCGCAGACGGTCGAGGAGGTCTACGGGCATCCGGACCTGCATTCTCCCGAGTTCCAGGCCGCGTTGAGCACGGTCTGGGGTGAGGACGCGTGACCGTGCTGGAGCTCCTGCCCGCCGCGCCGACGAGCGGGCCCGCGAACCGCACCAGAGGCGACCGGCTGGAGATCCTGACCGCGCTCATCGACGCGCCGTCCTTCGATCGGCTCCACCGGCCCGATGTCATCGTGGTGCCCGGCGACCATCCGCACTTCCGCTGGTCGTGCGGCGTCCCGGACTGCGAGAAGCCCCAGGAGCCGGCCAAGGATTACTGCTACGTGCAGCGCCGCCAGTGGATCAAGATGCGCGCCGACGGGGTGAGCGTCACCGACTTCCTCAAGAGTGCCGAACCACAGGAGCGGGCCTCGTGGTCGGTGCCGTCGCCGTGCCTGATCTGCCCGCATCTACCGGCATGGAAGTCCTCGTGCCTGTGTCAACTCCACGCCCGTCGCTGGAGGTTGATCAGCAAGTACTGGCGCGAGAACCACGGGAAGGAGATGGACTACAACGAGTGGCTGGCCGGCGAGAAGCCGTTCCCGTCCTTCGGCGAGTGCCTGGTCGTGGCCTGCCCCGACCTTGCCGCGCATGCGCTCGGGCTGTGCGCGAGCCACCTTTCGCGCTACAAGCAGCACGGCCGCCCCGGAGGCGCTTCGCTGCATCAGAGCTGGACCCGGCGCCTGGACCGCGGTGAGACCATCACCGTCGCCTACACCGACAAGACTGCCTTCCGCCGCTGGTGCTGGAAGTGCGGACCGGCGAACCGGGTCAACGGAAAGCTCTCGCTGCTGGGTCTGCCTCCGCTGCTGAAGGCGGAGATCAAGCGGGCGATGTTCCGCCACGCTCAGGGATACACGCAGGGCCGCAGCTGGCTTCTGACGCGTAAATACCGACCCGTATGGGCAAAACCGCAGGTAGCTGACCTCGCCTCCTGCGTTGTCGCCCCGCGACGCGGTGTTGATCAAGGGCTACGGGGTGTTCGACGCGCCCATTTACCTGCCCCACGGCGGGCGGCGAAGCCGCCCTGGGTCGCTGACCTGGGTTCAGTACCTCACCGATCACTGCCGTCTCCATGAGCTGGCCTCTCTGGCCGACTTGGACCTCGACTCGGTCAAGAGCAAACCCCTCGTCCATCAGGTCGGCCGCGAGATGGCCGCCCAACTGCAGCTGGTCTACTTCTCCCGCCAGGACACCAAGGACGCAGGGTTCCTCGAGACGGAGCACTTCGGTGTCCGCCTGCGGGGAAGCCGGAGCCACTTCGACCTGACGTCCATCTCGCGGCGTTGGCTGCGCGACATGACCTGGAAGTCGATGGCCGACCGGCTGCTCAGCGACCCGCCCCGCAGCCGAGGCGGGTTCGACGCCCTGCGGCGCGCCGTCTCCGAGCTCAGTGCCTACCTGGAGGCACAGGCTCCCCGTGGTGGCCACGCCCCCTGCTTGCTCACGCGCGACCACATGGTCGACTTCGTCGCCGATCAGCGCCACCGCGCCGAGAACGGCCTGCCGGCGCTGTCGATCTATGCCCAGAGCTCCAACCGGGGCAACGCGGCCAAGAAGCCCACCATCGTCACCAAGAACGCACTGTCCAGGACCTTCAATGCCGCACGGCGCCTGCCCCGCGATGCCCTGGAGTCGGGGACAGCAGAGACGATCGGCCTGGACCGAGCCTTCATCGTCGCCCTGCCCACCTTCCACGCACCAGGAGTACGCCGCCGCCCCTTTCCCGATGACGCCGCGCGGGCCCTGGCTGCCGAAGAGAACCTGACCGACCTTGGAGCGCGGAACTACGAAGACCGCGGACTGCGTGACATCTGGGAGGCACTCGTTGTCACCGGCCGCCGCTGCGGCGAAGTCCTCGACGTTCGACTCGAATGCCTCGGCCGCCTCAACAGACTGCCGGTGTTCTGGCACGACCAGACCAAGGTGGGCAACTACGACCAGGCCATCCGCATCCCCGAGCGCCTCTACGAACTGCTCGAACAGCGCCAGAGCAAGACGATCGCCCGGTTCGTCCAGCGATACGGCAGAGTCCCCACGCCTCAAGAGCGGCTGCAGATCGCTCTGTTCCCTCGCCGCCACACCAACCGGGACCTGCTCAAGGGAGCCAGCCACGGCTGGTTCACCAAGAACTTCCGCGCCTGGGTGAACACCCTCGACATCACGCACTGCGTCCCGCACCAGGCCCGCCACACGCTGGCGACGAACCTCCTGCGCAACGGCGCCAACCTCACCCACGTCAAACGCTGTCTGGGCCACGTCTCCGTGAAAATGGCCGAGCACCCCGGACCGCCGAGTGAAGGACGCCGCGGATCAACGAGCGGAGACCTCACGCAGCCATCGCGCGTGCTGACGGACGCGCGACGCGTCCTCGGGGAAGTAACTGGCCCAGTTCTCATCCAAGGACGTCCACGCCGCTGGCTGTCCACTCTCTGCGGCCAACGGCGTTGCAGCATCCACGATCGCGACGAACGACAGCCCAAGAGTCGCCGGCCACTCCCGGCGATAGGAGCGCACCGTGGCCGCGGCAGGTTCCGGCAGCAGCTCCGCCTCGACGCCGGTCTCCTCGAAGAGCTCGCGGCGTGCCCCCTCTCGGGGTGTTTCCCCGGGCTCGACGCGCCCGCCCGGCGGGACCAAACCCCGCCACCGGTGATGAACCAGCAGTACCTGAGCGAGATCTTCGTCGAAGACCCACACCTCCGCGGCAAGAGGCTCCGAAGGCTCCTGGCCAGTGGCCGTGAGCCACTGGCCCGCGCCGTCGAACTCCATTCTTGCCAGCCGGACATCAGCTACTGCGGCCTCTACCACCCGGTGGTCAAACGCATCATGAATCACCGGGACAACATATGGCGAGGGTCTGACAACGGGATGGCTCCGGACAACGTCCTGGACGCCTACGCGACGCCTCGACGCAGGTCACAGACGATCCGAACGCCACACTGGTCGGTAAAGAACCCGAAGTTCTTCGCCCGCGAGACGCGTGCCTACCGGCAGACCGCCCCCGCGTTGGGGCGGGGGTCGGTGCCTCGGCTCGTGGTGACGAACCCCAGCGGCAGGGGCACTGCTCCTGACCGCCGTATCCAGGCGGGGACTGACGTCGCTCCCGCTGACTCCGGCGCGGCAGCGCGCCGTGCACCGGCCGGCCGGTACCTGGCTGAGCCGCTTCCACGGCGGCCCGGCACCGGCCGGCCGGTGCCTGGCTGAGCCGCTTCCCCGGCGGCCCGCGCGATCTCAGCCCCAGGACTACGCCGAAGCGGCAGCCGAAGCAGCCCGTGCGGTCCACAGCGCCGAACGGCACCTGGAGGGTGCCGAAGACCTGATCGGCGAGCGGGAACGGGAGACCGTACGACGCCATGCCGCCGAGGTGACGCGGCTGGGCCCGTTGCCCCGCGGATACGTGCACGGCGACTTCCAGGAACTTCATTAGGCAAGTCACTTGTCGGAATGAAGGTTGTCGAGTTGCTCAGGACAGCTTCGGAACCCCTACGGAAAGGGCAAGCTCTGCGGCGGGGCGTAAGGTGCCGCCGCATCCGTATCAGGCCGAGAAGGTGCCGTCGTAGCCGAGGTTGCCGCCGAGTTCACGGGAGGCTTCGGTCTGGGCGAGGAGTTCCTGGGCTTTGGCCGTGACGCCTTCGATGGCGTCGGCGCCTGCGACGAAGCGCAGCGGCGGCTTGTCCTGGTCGGCGATGGTCAGGAGGGCGTGGGCGAGCTTGGCGGGGTCGCCGGACTGCTGGCCGTTCATGCTCTTCCAGGCCGCGATGGTCGCGGTGGTGCGTTCGGCGTAGTCGTCGATGGTCGGCTCGGGCCAGGTGGTGGAGGCGTCCACGAGCAGTTCGGTGCGGAAGAAGCCGGGCTCCACGACCGTGGTGTGGATGTTGTACGGCTCGACGTCGTAGCGCAGGGATTCCATCCAGCCCTCGACGGCGAACTTGGAGGCGGCGTAGGCGACGCAGAACTCCTGGCCGATCAGCCCGGCGGAGGAGGAGAGGGTGATGACGTGGCCGGCGCGCTGTCCCCGCATGAGGGGCAGGAAGGCGCGGGTGACGTTCATCGGTCCGAAGAGGTTGGTCTCGAACTGCTGGCGCATCTGTGCGGGGGTGATCTCTTCGAAGTAGCCGGCGAAGAAGTTCCCGGCGTTGTTGATCAGGACGTCGATGCGGCCGAAGCGGTCGATGGTGGCCTGGGCGGCGGCTTGGGCGTCTTCCAGGCTGGTGATGTCGAGCTTGGTGACCAGCAGGTTGTGCTGCGGCCCGCCAAGGGTCTTCTCGACCTCTTCGGGGCGGCGGCCGGTGGCGACGACCTGGTGGCCGGCGGCGAGGGCTTCGCGGGCGATGTAGGTGCCCAGGCCGCGGCCGGCACCGGTGACGAAAATGACCTTGCTCATGAGGGATTCCTTTTCGGGTGCCGTATCCGGCACCCGGTCGGTTTTGTCCGCCCGCGGCATTTCGTGGCGGAGGTCTTGTGGACGCGGAGGGGCGGGCGCGCTGCTGATCGAGGCGGGCGCCGCCCCCGGTGTGCGGGCGCTCAGAGGTCGATTGAGGCCATGACGCTTTGCTCGTGGCGCTCACCGGCGGCCGGGGTGAGGTTGTTGAGCCGTTCGAGCTGCTGGGTGCTGAGCTCGATGGCGTCGGCGGCGGTGTTCTCCTCGACGCGGGCGACCCGCTTGGTGCCGGGGATCGGGGCGATGTCGTCGCCCTGCGCGAGGAGCCAGGCCAGGGCGATCTGTGCCGGTGTGGCGTCGGCCTCGGCGGCCACAGCCTTGACCTCGTCGACGATGCTCAGGTTGCGCTGGAAGTTCTCGCCGGTGAAGCGCGGGTTGGTCTTGCGCCAGTCGTCGTCGGCGATGTCGTCGGTGGAGCGGATCTGCCCGGTGAGGAAGCCGTGACCGAGCGGCGAGTACGGGACGAAGCCGATGTTCAGCTCACGCAGCAGCGGCAGGATCTCCGCCTCCACGTCCCGGGTCCACAAGGAGTACTCGGTCTGCAGGGCGGTGACGGGGTGGACGGCGTGGGCGCGGCGGATCGTGGCGGGGCTGGCCTCGGACAGGCCGATGTGCCGAACCTTTCCCTCGGTGACCAGCTCGGCAACGGCGCCGATGGTGTCCTCGATCGGCGTGTTCGGGTCGACCCGGTGCTGGTAGTACAGGTCGATGTGGTCGGTGCCGAGCCGCTTCAGGGAGCCCTCGACAGCGGTGCGGATGTTCGCCGGGCTGCTGTCGAGACCGCGGGCGCCGCCGTCGGAGTGTTGGACCAGGCCGAACTTGGTTGCCAGCACGACCTGATCGCGGCGGTCCTTGAGGGCCTGGCCGACCAGTTCCTCGTTGGTGAAGGGGCCGTAGACCTCGGCGGTGTCGAGGAACGTGACGCCCAGGTCGAGTGCCCGGTGGATGGTGCGGATGGACTCGGCGTCGCTGCCCTGTCCGACGTTGTAGAAGCCGGACATCGACATAGCGCCCAGACCGATCCGGGAGACGTCCAGCGCGCCCAGAGAGATGTGCTCCATCAGAAAGCTCCGTTCCTCGGTTTCCAGGGGGTCCCGGTGCCCAGGGCGATCTCGCACCCAGTGCGGGAGCGGCGCCTCACGGCCGGTGACTGACGGGATCCGGTCTGCGATTGCCATGGTCAGCGCGGTGCAGTGAACCCGCTATCCAGACAACCACCCGCAGGCCCCAGCCGGGCGCCCGTAAAGGGCACCCCTCTTCCGGGGGTCCGGCAGTACCCCCTTCCAGGACCCCGACCGGCCCGGGGCCGCCGTACGGTGGACGCATGGACCGCAGCACCGAGATCCGCGAGTTCCTGCGCACCCGCCGGGCCCGGATCACCCCCGAACAGGCCGGGCTGCCCCCGCACCCGGGCGCCCGCCGGGTGCCGGGGCTGCGCCGCGAGGAAGTCGCCCAGCTCGCCGGGGTCAGCGTCGACTACTACGTCCGCCTGGAACGCGGCCGCACCCAGGGCGTCTCCGAGACCGTCCTGGACGCCGTCGCCCGCGCCCTGCATCTAGACGACGCCGAACGTGCCCACCTCTTCGACCTCGCCCAGCCCAGCACCGCCCGCCGTCGCTCCAAGCGGCCGCTCACTCCGCAACGGGTGAACCCCACCGTGTACCGTGCCCTGGACGCGCTCACCGTCCCCGCGATGGTCATGGGGCGCCGCATGGACGTCCTGGCCGCCAACCGCCTCGGCTACAGCATCTTCGCCGACTTCGAGGCCCTCCCCCGCCGCGACCGCAACTTCGCCCGCTACGTTTTCCTCGACGAGGCCGCCCACGCGCTGTACGCCGACTGGGAGAAGGCCGCCAGCGAGTGCGTGGCCACCCTCCACCTGTACGCCGGGCGTCACACCGACGACCCCGAGCTCACCGAACTGATCGGTGAGCTGTCCCTGCACAGCGACACCTTCCGCCGCATGTGGGCCGACCACGACGTCCTCGCCCACGCCACCGGCACCAAACACCTGGTCCATCCGCTCGTCGGCGAGCTCACCCTCGACTACGTGACCCTGGCCGTCGAGGGCGACCCGGACCAGTCCCTCGTCATCCTGACCCCCGAACCCGCCTCCCCCTCCGCCGAAGCCCTCGGCATACTCGCCAGCTGGAACGGCACCCCCACCACCGCATCGCACGCCCGGGGCGAAGCGCAGAAGCCGGCCCGCTGATACACATTGATGCCCTCGCACGGCGCACGACCCCGGGGGTGCGTGCGTCCCGCCGGGCCGGTACTCCCGAATCCGCCGCGCCCCACCGCGGATGGGGTGGCCAGGCAGCTTCGACCGTGGACGTCCGCGCCAGTGGAGCATTTCCATAAACTATGAATATAAAAATGCTATGCTTCGAGCATGAGTCGTCAAGACACCGCTCCTGGCGCGTCCGCCGCCATCGGGGCAGCCCTCTACGGCCTGGCCACCAGGGCCGCGAGACGCCTGCCCCGGGACATGAGCCTGACGTCCGCCGCCACCCTGGCCACCCTGGACCGGACCGGCCCGCGGCGCATCACCGATCTGGCCTCGGTCGAGGGCGTCACCCAGCCCGCGATGACCGCCCTGGTCCGGGTGATGGAGGAGTCCGGCCTGGTCGAGCGGCGGGGCGACGCGTCCGACAAGCGGGTCACGCTGGTGTGCCTGACCGAGACCGGCGCCTCCTATGTCCGGACGCGACGCCAGGCGGGCGTTCACGCGTTCGAGCGGTTGATCGGTGAGCTCACCGGCGACGAGGTCGAGGCGCTGGTGGCGGCCCTTCCGGCGCTGAAGCATCTGGCAGAGCTCGAAAGCCAGGACCGCGAAGGGCCGAAGCAGTGACCGGGCAGCCGGTCGGCGGGGTCGCGGTGAAGGCGTTCCCGGTGGCGCGTTCCGAGGCGCGGCTGCTGGTCCCCGCCTTGATGTTCATCGCTCTGGTCGTGGCGGCGGTCGCCAGCCTCGGGACGCCGCTCATCACCAGCGTGGCCACCTCGTTCCACGTCTCGCTCGGCAGCGCGCAGTGGACGCTGACCGTCGCGCTGCTCAGCGGCGCCGTCGCCACGCCGGTCCTGGGGCGGCTCGGAGCCGGCCCGCACCGGCGGGCCACGGTCCTCGCCACGCTGGCGGTCGTCGTCGCCGGCAGCGCGCTCACCGTGCTGCCGCTGCCGTTCGCGTGGCTGCTGGCCGGCAGGGCGGCCCAGGGCGTCGGGCTCGGGCTGACGGCGCTGATGATGGGCGTGGCCCGGGACCACCTCCCCGAGGAGCGCAGCGCGGCCGTGATCGCCCTGATCTCGGTGGTCTCGATCATCGGGGCCGGCGTCGGCTACCCGCTGGCCGCACTGCTCGCCGAGCTCGGCGGGGTACGGGCCGCCTACGGCCTCGGCCTGGTCGTCACCGCCGCCGCCCTCCTGACCGCGTGGCGCTCCGTGCCCGAAGCCCCCGAAGGCCGCTCCGCCCACGTGGACGTGGCAGGCGCGGTCGTCCTGGCCGCTGCGCTGCTCCTGGTGCTGTTCCTCGCCGGCGAACGGAATCTGTGGAGCCGGCACCTCGCCGTGGCGGCGGGCCTCGCCGTCGTCGCGGTGGTGCTGCTCTGCGTCTGGGCCGTCATCGAGCTGCGCAGCACGACGCCCCTGGTCGATGTGCGGGCGGTGCGGCACCCGGCGGTCGCCGGGGCGAACCTCGCCATGTTCGTCGGCGGGATCGGCATGTACCTCCTGCTCACGCTCATCACCCGGTACGCGCAGACGCCGCACGGCGCCGGCTACGGCTTCGGGCTGACGACCTTCGTCGCCGGGCTGGTCCTCATCCCGTTCTCGGTGCTGGGGTTCGTCGCCGGCAAGCTCACGCCGCGGGTCCGGACGCGGATCGCCGACCCCCTGCTCCTGGCCGGCAGCGCCGTCGTGGTCGGCGGCGGGTTCGCCCTGTTCGCGGCGGCCCGGTCGGACCTGGCCGAACTGTTCGCGGCGATGGGCGTGCTCGGCTTCGGCGTCGGCGGCTTCTCGGCCGCGATGCCCGGCGTCATCCTGGCCGTCACCCCCAAGAGCGAGACGTCGAGCGCCATGAGCTTCAACTACGTCGTCCGCAGCGTCGGGTACTCCCTGGGCAGCGCCACCGGCGGCCTGATCCTCGCCGCGGGCACCGGCCCCGGCCACCTCTTCCCCGACGACAGCGCCTACACCACCGCGGCGCTGGTCGGCATCGGCGCCATGGCGATCACGACGCTGACAAGCCTCGCTCTCGCCCGCCGACGCTCGTCCGAGACCAACCCGTAAGTCAGATGCACTCATCCCAACACTGGAGGTTCCATGCCCAAGGGCTACTGGGTCAGCGTCTACCGCACCATTTCAGACCCTGAGAAGCTGGCTGCTTACAACAAGCTGGCCGCTCCGGCCGTCGCGGCCGGGGGCGGTCGGACCCTCGTCCGTGGCGGTCGGGTCGTGGCGCATGACGCCGGAATCGCCGAGCGCACCGTCCTGGTCGAGTTCGACAGCTTCGAGCAGGCCGTCGCGGCGCACGAGAGTGCGGCCTACCAGGAGGCGCTGGTCGCCCTCTCCGACGGCGTCGAGCGCGACTTCCGCATCGTCGAAGGCATCGACTGACCGAGGTCCAGTCGGATCTTCACCGAAGCTCAACTTGACTGCCGCTGACGAGGTCAGCGCCGACTGTCTCCAGGGGCAAGCAAGCTGGTGACCTCGGCGATTGCCTCCGCCGAGGGGTGGAAATAACGCCGTACGTTCTCCGGTTTCTTGTGCCGTGACTTGGCCATAAGCATCGGCAGGCTGGCTCCGGCCTCGCCGAGATGAGTGAGCCCGGAGTGGCGCCATTCGTGCAGGTCCCAGCCCGCGCCCTGCACGCCGGCGAGTGCCGTATGAGCGTCGAGCATGGCGCGAGCCTGCCCGTACGACAGCCGCGCGAGTCCGGTGTCCGGGCAGACGTCGCGCGGGCTGACGACCTTGCCGGGGCCCGGCTTGCGGTGGGTGACGAACACCGGCCCGCGGGTGCGGCCCTTGATCAGGCGGGGCAGAAGCGCGGCGCAAGTGCGTGCGGCTTACGTGAATGTGCATGCATTCGTGTGTGTCGTACCGGGCCGAACCTTCGACGGTGCCGAGGCGCGCCGGTGCCGTCTCCGGCAGGCGCCACAGAATCGGCAGCGCCACGAGGGCCACGAGGGCCACCATGACCCCGGGAACGAGGCGCCATCCGGTGCTGTCGATCAGGGCCTGGGAGACATACGGGGTCAGGCCGCCGAAGATCGTGGTGGCCACCGTGGCCACGGCCAGCCCGCTGAGCCTGCCGGCGATCGGGAACTGCTCCGGGGCTGAGGAGGCGCCCACGGCACCGACACCGCCCGCCACGAGGGCGAGGACCACCGCTCCGGTGAGGGCGAGCGCGGACTGACCGCGGGTCATGAACGCGAACATCGCGATCGGCAGGACCAAGGACAGGATGCCGAACACCACGAGCGTGGGCCGACGTCCGATGCGGTCGGCCATCGCACCGGCGAAGGGCGTGATGACGATGACAGCGGCGGAGGCGATGGTCGCCAGCCACAGCGCGTCGCTCTCCGCGAAGCCGCCCACGGACGTCAGGTACGTGGGGACGTAGGTGATGCCCACGTAGTAGGTGATGGAGCCGAGCGCGGAGATCGTGAACGTCCGGTACAGGGCCGGGCGCCCGGTGCGCAGCATCCGCCGGAGCGGAGCACGGTCGGCGGCACCTGCTTGCTGGATCTCCTCGAACGCCGGGGACTCCTGCATGGTGGAGCGGGCGATCAGGGTACCGGCCGCGAGCAGAGCACCGAAGAGGAACGGGATGCGCCAGCCCCAGGAGTCCAGTGCCGGACCGCTCGTCAGCGCGGTGGTCAGCGCGGCCATGCCGACGGCGAGCAGCGCGCCGACCTCGCTGGCGGCGGAGGCCAGGGACGCCACCAGTCCGCGCCGCCGGGGTGGGGCTCCTTCGACGAGGTAGGTCATGACGCCGGTGTACTCGCCGCCCACCGAGAAGCCCATGACACAGCGCAGCAGCAACAGCAGTACGCCCGCGGTGGGGCCGATCTGCTGGCGGGTGGGCAGGAGGGCCGTGACCAGCATGGCCACGGTCATCACCGACATCGAGGCCAGCAGGACCTTGCGGCGCCCCAGCCGGTCCCCGACATGACCGAACACCAGCGCGCCGAGCGGGCGCATCACGTAGGCGATGGCGAAGACCGCGAGCGTCGTGAGGACGGACGAGGCCCCCGAGCCGAAGAACACCCGGGACAGCACGGTGGTCATGAACAGGTACAGCGTGAAGTCGTACCACTCGACCACCGTCGAGAACGCCGCCACCGCCATGGAGGCACGCGGCAGCCCGGCCGCGCGGCCGGGCTCGCGCGACAGGACCGAGGACGTCACCGGTGGGTTGGAAGTGGTTGCAGAGGAAGGGGGGCGAATTTCCATGGTTCCGGCTCTCGGGAGGATCAGCGGCTACGAGGGGAGCCGCCCAGGGACCGTAACATCGTTTCGATGTGAATATCGATTCGATGCGCCCCGTGAGAGGATGGCGTCATGCTGGAACTCGCGATCATGGGCTTCCTGGCCGAAGGCCCCTTGCCGGGTCATGAGCTGCGCCGCCGCGTCTCCGACCTGACCGGCTATACCCGCCCGGTCAGTGACGGCAGCCTCTACCCGGCCATCAACCGCCTCGCCAAGGCGGGCCTGCTGGAACGGCGGGCCGACCCGCGCGCGGGCGGCGCCCGCTACGTGCTCAGCCTCACCGAGGCCGGCCGCGCCGAGATGCTCGACCGCCTGCGCAAGCCGGCCGACCACGAGATCACCGACTTCACCCGGTTCCACACCGTGCTGTCCTTCCTCTCGCAGCTGCCCGACGTCACCGAGCAGCACGCGGTGCTGCGTCGGCGCCTCGCGTTCCTGGAGGAGCCGGCGAGCTTCTTCTACGACGGTGACCGGCCTGTACGCGCCGAGGAGGTCGCCGACCCCTACCGGCGCGGCATGCTCCTCACCGCTCGCGCGACCAGCCGCGCCGAACGGGCCTGGCTCCGCGAGGTCCTGGGCGAGGAAGCACCCGAGAACCCCTAGAACTCCTGAACGACACCGGAGGTACTTCCATGCTCGCGTCCTGGTACGACCGACAGGGCCCCGCCGCCGACGTCCTGCACGTAGGCGAACTGCCCGACCCCCGGCCCGGTCCGGGTGAGGTGCGGGTCCGCGTGAGCGTGTCGGGTGTCAATCCCGGCGACACCAAGAAGCGGCGCGGCTGGCTCGGCTCCTCGATGCCCTACCCGAGGGTCGTCCCGCACAGCGACGCCGCCGGGGTCATCGACGGAGTGGGCGACGGGGTCGACGCCCACCGCGTGGGAGAGCGGGTATGGGTCTACGGCGCCCAGTCCTACCGGCCCCTCGGCACCGCCGCCCAGTACACCGTCGTACTCGATGATCAGGCCGTACGGCTCCCCGACCACCTCAGCGACGAACTCGGCGCGAGCCTGGGCATCCCCGGAATCACCGCCCACCGCGCCGTGTTCGCCGACGGCCCGGTCGACGGCCGGATCGTCCTCGTGCACGGCGTGCTCGGCGGCGTCGGCTCCCTGGCCGCCCAACTGGCCTGCTGGGGCGGCGCCACCGTCATCGGCACCGTCCGGCGCGGCGGCGACCTGGACCACGTCGACCCGGCCGTCGTCTCCCATGCCGTCGCCCTCGACTCCACCCATCCGGCGGCGGACATCCGCTCGTACGCGCCCGGAGGCGTCCACCGCGTCATCGAGGTGTCCCTGTCCGCCAACGCCGACCTCGACACCGCAGTCGCCGCGCTCGACGCCGTCATCGCCGCCTACGGCACCCACACCGATCGCACCGACCTCCCCTTCTGGCCGCTGCTCTTCAACAACGTCACCCTCCGCCTGCTCGGCAGCGACGACTTCCCCGCCGCCGCCAGACGCCAGGCCGCCCGCGACCTCACCGCCGCGGCCGCCGTCGGTGCCCTCACCGTCGACGTGGGCGACCGCTTCCCGCTGGAGGACATCGCCAAGGCCCACGACCGGGTCGACGCGGGCGGGCGCGGGCGCGTCCTGCTCGCCTTGCCTCGCTGACCAGCGCGTTGTCGACCGCCGCGCTGCGAGGATGACAGGCATTAGTCCCGCGGTACTGGCCGCAGAGGTCGGATTGGGTCCCACAGGAGGCAGGGATCACGGAAAACCGCTCCTAGCTTGAGATCACGGGTCGATCGGGCCCCAGTTCACGCAATGATCTCTTCTCCTGGTGGGAGTTATCCGTGGCCACCTTTCTCTATCGACTGGGACGGTTCGCCTTCCGGCGACGACGCCTCGTCCTCATGTTGTGGATCGCCGTCCTGGCCGCCGTAGGCATCGGCGCCATGAGTTCCACCGGCTCCACCTCGGACAGCTTCACGCTGCCCGGCACCCAGTCCCAGAAAGCCATCGACCTGCTGGGCAAGGAGTTCCCGCAGGCCTCCGCGGGCGGCGCCTCCGCGCGAATCGTCTTCGAAGCACCCGACGGGCAGAAACTGACCTCCGGCGCCAACAAAGCCGAGGTCGAGTCCCTGGTGGCGCAGGTGAAGAAGTCGCCGCAGGTGTCGAGCGTCTCCGACCCCTTCACCAGCGGCCAGGTCAGCAAGTCCGGCACCATCGGCTACGCCGGAGTGACCTACAAGGTCGCCCAGGCCGACATCAGTGACGCCGCGCACAACGTCCAGACCGCCGTGGTCGAGCAGGGCGAGAAGGCCGGCATCACGGTGAGCCTGGGCGGCGACGCCATCGCGGACAAGGCCGCCAGCAAGGCGGCCGAACTGATCGGGATCGGCGTCGCCGCCGTCGTCCTGGTGATCACCTTCGGCTCGATGATCGCCGCCGGCCTGCCCCTGCTCACCGCGATCCTCGGCGTGGGCGCGGCAGTCCTGTCGATCACCATCGCCACCCGGTTCTTCGACATCGCCTCCCAGGCGTCCACCCTGGCGCTGATGCTGGGCCTGGCCGTCGCCATCGACTACGCCCTGTTCATCGTCTCCCGCTACCGCAACGAGATCCGCGACGGCCACGACCCGGAAGAGGCCTGCGGACGAGCACTGGGCACCGCCGGATCCGCTGTCGTCTTCGCGGGCCTGACCGTGATCATCGCGCTGGCCGGCCTGAGCGTCATAGGCATCCAGATGCTCACCTCCATGGGCCTGGGCTCCGCCTTCGCCGTCGCCGTCGCCGTGGTGATCGCGCTGACCCTGCTGCCGGCCCTGCTCGGCTTCGCCGGAATGCGGATCATGAAGGCCAAGCTGCTGACCCGCCGTATGAAGGCGCTGGAGCGCGGCGAGGGCGAGTCGATGGGCGCAGTTCGTCACCCGCAACCCGGTCAAGGTCCTGGCCGTCTCGGTGATCGGCCTCGGACTGCTGGCCGTCCGCGCCATGTCGCTGCGCCTGACCCTGCCCGACGACTCCATGAAGCCCCCCGCCAGCACCCAGCGCCTCGCCTACGACACTCTGAGCAAGGGTTTCGGACCGGGCTTCAAGGGCCCGCTGACCGTGGTCGTCGACGCCCGCGGCCGGAGGTCGTCACCCTGTTGGCGATGACCGCCATGGCGGCGTTCGCGGCGCTGGGTCTGCTCAGCAGACTGGCCAGCGCCTACGTCGACGCCCTGAAGAAGCAACGCGACCAGCAGGCCCGCCTCGCCACCGCGCAGGAGCGCGCCCGCGTCTCCCGCGAGATGCACGACATCCTCGGCCACACCCTCTCCGTCATCGTCGGCCTCGCCGACGGCGCCGCGGCCCTCTCCGAGACCAAACCCGAACGCGGCGCCCAGACACTCCGCATCATCAGCGACAGCGGGCGCGACGCTCTGGCCGAACTGCGCCGCCTGCTCGCCGTCATCGACGACGACAACGACCGCCCGCACGACGCCCGGCTGGCTCCACAGCCCGGCGTGACCGACCTCGACGCCCTGCTCGAACGCGTCCGCGCCGCCGGTCCCTCCGTCACCCTGGACACCGACGGCTATCTCACCGGCCTGCCTCCGGGCCTCCAGCTCTCCGTCTACCGCATCATTCAGGAAGCCCTCACCAACACCGTCAAGTACGCCGCCTCCGCCACCTCGGTCCGGGTGTCCCTCACTGTCGGCCCGGACGCCGTCCACGTCGCCGTCGAGGACACGGGCCCGGCCCGGATCCCGAAGGCAGGCCGTCCCCGTACCGGAAGCGGCCGTGGCCTGGTCGGCATGCGCGAACGCGCCGCCCTCTACCAGGGCAATGTCACCGCAGGCCCCAATGTCCGCGGCGGATGGACCGTGCGCGCGTTCCTCGTCCCCAACCCGCCCTCCCCCAACTCCCCGGAGAAGCACCCCTCATGACCACCGTCCTCATCGTCGACGACCAGGCCCTGCAGCGCATGGGTTTCAGCATGCTCCTGGAGGCCCAGTCCGACATGGCCGTCGTCGGCGAGGCCACCAACGGCACCGAAGCCGTCCGCATGACCGCCGAGCTCCGCCCCGACGTCGTCCTGATGGACGTACGCATGCCCGGCATGGACGGCATCGAGGCCACCCGCCGCATCATCGAGTCCGGCGGACGCTCCCGCATCCTCGTCCTGACCACCTTCGATGTTGACGAGTACGCCTACGACGCCCTGCGCGCCGGAGCCAGCGGCTTCCTGCTCAAGGACGCCCAGCCCGACGAACTGGTCGCCGGCGTCCGCGCGGTGGCCGCCGGGGACGCCGTCATCTCCCCCGGCCTCACCCGCAAACTCATCGACACCTTCGGCGACCGCCTCCCCGGCCACTCCCCCGGGCAGCAGAAGCAGTTCGCCGACCTCACCGGGCGCGAACGCGAAGTCCTCACCGCCATCGCCTCCGGCTGGACGAACGCCGAAATCGCCGAACGCCTCCACCTCGCCGAGTCCACCGTCAAATCCCACATCAGCCGCATCCCTCACCAAGATCGACGCCCGGGACCGCGTCCAGGCCGTGATCTTCGCCTATGACACCGGACTCGTACGACCGGCATGAACCGACCCGCCCCGCTCGCCCCACGGACGTCGACCACGTTCAGGCCATACGCAGCGGGGCACGTCACCTGGAACGGCGCCGACTTCGCCGGACTCGATCCCGACCAGGTGTGGCAGCGCTGCGGACCGGTGCCGCAGAAGTTCGCCGAACGGCCGCTCCGGGTCCGCGAGAACGTCACTCTGGGCCAGCCGCGCACTCGCGACGACACCCTGGTCCGGCAGGCCCTGGACGCCGTCGGCATGCGGGAGCCGGTCGAAGGGCTTCCGCACCGGCTGGACACGCTGCCGGCTCGGGAACTGTTCGGCGGAACCGAGCTGTCCGGCGGGCAGTGGCAGCGCCTGGTGTGCTCGCGCGCCTTGTACCGGCGGCCGGACCTGCTGATCCTGGACGAGCCCACCTCTCAGATGGACGCCCGCGGCGAGCACGCCATCCTCGAACTCGCCGACGCCGAGGGTGTGTTCGCCGGACTGCTCACCCTCTCCCAGGATCGCTGAGAGCCCCTGAGGGAGCTCTAGGATCCGCGACTTCGTCAGCAATGAAGGCGGCTCATTAGCAGCGTATGAGCAAATCCGCGATCCCGTTGACCATGACCACGTCCAGTAGCGGTCTCCTCGGGTGGGGTTCAACACCTCCCGATTTGACGTCAGATACGCCTGTGAGCACGTCCATTGTCAGTGCGGTGCGCTTCACTGTCCGCCATGGAGCTCACGCAAGCGACCGTCAACGACCTGCTGGCCCGACTCGGCCCGGGGGACGGCTACACGTACCTGCCCAGAGACCTGGATCCGCAGGGCCTGACCGACCTGCTCGGCAGCAGGTACGGCGCCCCGCGCACCCTCGTCCTCGACGGCTTTACCGATCCGACGGTCGACGAGTCCAGGGGCGCGGCTCTCCTCGTCCCCTTCGAGGACCGGGGCGTGACGATACGGGCGTGGGCGTACGGGGATCAGTGGGTCGGCGCGGGTACGGCGCGGGACGCAGAGGGGGCCGAGCGGCCGGTGCTGGTGGTCGCTCACAGGGAGGTGCCCGAACCCTTGGCGGTCGCTCCGGACGAGGACGTCGACTGGGTGCAGCGGCTCATACGGATCACCGGCTGGACACAGCCCGCCCAGCGGCCGGACGTGGACTGGGCGGAGGTGGAGTCGCGCCTGGACACCGCGGTGCCGAGCGACTACAAGCGCATGGTCGAGACGTTCGGCGAAGGCGCCTTCGACGGTTTCCTGGACCTGAACCAGGAGCCGTGGACGGGTCTCAGCGAGGACGGGCTGCTCATCTGGGCGGGAACGGAGCACGAGGACCTGTACTGCTGGAGGGCGGACGGTGACGACCCCGACCGTTGGCCCGTCGTGGTCCGGTCCTTCGACGGCGAGGACCTCCTCTTCGACTGCCGGGCCGCCGAGTTCGTCTGCCGCATCCTCGTCGACCCGCACCACCCGTACACGATGGCCCGCTATTTCGACACCCACTGGTTCATGAACTACCGGGAAAGCGGCTGAACCCCGCCGCCAACGGCATCCGGCACTGGTTGGCGGCGTCTTCGGGGAAGAGAGCAGAAACCTCGTCTGCCACAGCAGACTCGCGAAGGAGTACAACTCGCTCGGCTTCCGGATCGCCGGGAAGCTGATCGAGCGGATCACCGGGCACAGCTTCAAGAACGAGGTCACCGCCCGCATCCTGCGACCACTGCGCCTCGACCGGACGTCGGTGCCACAGGACGACCCCCGGATGCCCCGGCCCTACCTGCACGGATACCTCATCAACAGCGCGGGCGAGCCGGTCGACGTCAGCGAACAGGGCGGCGATCCGTCCAACATGATCTCCACCCCTTCCGACCTGGACCGGTTCATCACCGCGCTCTTCCAGGGCCGACTGTTGCCGACCGCCCAGCTCGAAGAGATGTTCACCCTCCCCAGGGACGAAGACGACAAGGTGGTTCCGTACGCCGACGCCTCCAACTGCCTTTCTCCGGACGGCAAGCCAGGCCCTGCCTGCTTCGGACTCGGCCTGATGTCCGTCCCGCTGCCGGACGGCACCATGCTCTGGGGCAAGACCGGACACGACTACGGCTACGCCAACGGAATGTTCGCCACCCGGGACCTCTCCCTGCGGGGCGTCTACTCCATCTCCACCACGTCGTCCGACAACGGACGCCCGAACCCCATATCCGACCGGCTTCTCCTCGCCGCGGTCGCACCGACCTCCAAGTAACGGCCATGGGCGGAGAGCTGAGGCAGTGAGTGCGCCGAGCGCCGCCTCGCTAGGCGCGGGTCGATGCCCTGACATTCAGTGCGACGGGCAGGGTGCGCACGGTTCCCGGTGACGTCCGGCCGGACAGGATCTCGCAGAGCAGGCGGGCGCATTCGGCTCCCATCGAGCGGGGGCGCAGGTCGATCGCGGTGATCGGCGGCTCCGCCGTCCGCATCGCCGAGCAGTCCACGCAGGATGCCAGCAGCAGGTCCCCGCCCACGGTGCGGCCTGCCGCACGCAGTTCGGGCAGCACGGCCGCGGCGGCGCCGTCGGGAGCGCACACGACGGCGTCGGTCCCGGGTTCCGTGGCGAGCAGGTCCCGCGCGATACCCCGCAGTACCTCGGGGGTGGCGCCGACGGGCGCTTTGCGCAGGACGAGGGGAACGCCGTGGTCGGCGCACCAGCGGGCGTGGGTCCGTCGGAGGGTGAGGGACCAGTCGGAGGTGGCTTCGGAGGCGATGAGCGCGGGCCGCCGGGCACCGGAGTCGCGCAGATGGTCCAGCAGTTCGGTCATCGACGCCTCGTGGTCGGAGCGGACCACCCCGGTCGGCTGCTGGTCACCGGCGTACCGCTCGGCCGTCACGACCGGCAGCCCGGTGTTCATCAGGTGCCGGACCACCGGGTCCTCGGGGGCCGGGTCGCACAGCACCAGCCCGTCCACCTGGGGCGGCGTCGTGCCGTGCTGCGGCACATGGCCGGAGGACAGCAGGGTGACGTTCAGGCCCGCACCCGCGGCCCGCTCGGCCACTCCGAACACGAACGCCATGGAGTACTCGGCGCTGGTCAGGAACTCCGGGAAGTAGAGCGCGACGGTGTCCGTGACGGAGGTGCGCAGGCTGCGGGCACTGCGGTTGGGCGCGTAGCCCAGTCGCCGGGCCGCCTCCAGCACGGCCTCCCGAGTAGGTCCCGACACCCGGCCGTGACCGCGCAGGGCGTCCGAGGCCGTGGTCTTGGAGACCGCGGCCACGCGCGCCACGTCGGCGATCGTGGGCGGGGTACCGGGGCGGGGCGGCGGCACGGCCTTGGATCCTGGGGTCGGCATCTCCCGCGTCACCAGCCGTGCGTCAGTACGTCGTCCAGGGCGTCGGCGAACACGTCGGCGCTCCGCCGGGTCAGACACAGCGGCGGCTTGATCTTCAGCACGCACTGCCGGTCCGAGGTCGGCTGGACGATCACGCCGAGTTCCCGGAGCCGGTCGCAGATCGCGGCCGTCTCCTCGGTCGCCGGCTCCAGGCTCTCGCGGTCCCGGACGAACTCGACGCCCAGATACAGCCCCGAGCCGTGCACCGCCCCGATCAGCGGGTGACGCTCGGCCAGTTCGAGGAGCCGGTCCTTCAGGTAGGTGCCGATCTCGCGGGCGTTGGTCTGAAGGTCCTCGTCGCGCAGTGCGTCCAGGACGGTGAGCCCGACCACCGAACTGACCGGGCTGCCGCCCGCGGAAGAGAAGAAGTAGCCCTGCGTACGGTAGGCGTCGGCGATCTCGCGCCGGGCGATCACGGCGCCCAGCGGATGCCCGTTGCCCATCGCCTTGGCGACGGTCACGATGTCCGGCACCACGCCCTGCTGTTCGAAACCCCAGAAGTGCGAGCCGAGCCGGCCGTAACCGACCTGGACCTCGTCGGCGACGCACAGCCCTCCGACGTCGCGGGTGGCCTCGTACACCTGCCGGAGATAGCCGTCGGGGAGGGCCATGCCGCCCGCGTTGCCGTAGTACGGCTCGCACACGAAGGCAGCCAAGGGGCGCCCCTGCTCGGCCAGTTCACGGATCCTCGCGGCGGCTTCGGGGGCGTACCGCCGCGACTGCGGTCCCCGGTGGCGGCCCCGGTAGGAGTTGGGTGCCGCGACGGTGTGCACCCACGGCGGCCTTGAGGCGAGGGCGTTCGGGTTGTCGGCGATCGAGGTCGACACCGCATCGCTCGCGTAGGTCCAGCCGTGGTACGCCTCCTCGACCGCGACCACGTCCTGTCGTCCGGTCGCCGCCCAGGCGAGCCGGAGCGCGAGGTCCACGGCCTCGGAACCGCTGTTGACCAGGAACACGGTGTCCAGCTCGGCCGGGAGGAGTCCGGTGAGCCGCTCGGAGAGCTCGACCACCGAGGCGTAGTGGAAACGGGAGTTGGTGTTCAGCCGCTGCCACTGCCGGTGTACGGCGTCGCCGAGCCCGGGGTGGCCGTGGCCGAGGATGGTCACGTTGTTCAGCATGTCGAGGTAGCCGCGGCCCCGGGTGTCCACAAGGTGGTGCCGCCAGCCGCGTTCGATCTGGGGCGGCGTATCGAAGTAGTGCTCCTGGACGGTGGCGAAGGAGTGTTCGCGCCGCTCCAGCAACTCCGTTTCCGTGACGGCCTGCTGGGCGTCGCGGGCGGAGAGCGGCGCGTCGTCGGGCGCGGAGGACGGCGCGTCAGGGGCGTCAGGGGTGAGGAAGAGGCGGGTCGGGTCGGGGCACACCTCCAGCCATCCGGCGGCCAGGTCCGGCGGCGCGAACCGTGGCGGTCGGCCCCCGGTGGCGCACGGTCGGAAGAGCTGGACGCCCAGCACCGGTACGCCCTCGCGGGCGGCCACCGTCCCGAGCTGCTGCCCGGAGACGACGGGGCCCGGCTGGACCTCTGCGTCGACGCCGTCCAGCAGCAGGTCCAGGCCTCCGGTGTGCAGCGTCACGCCGGTGTCGCCGTGCCGGGTGACCGTGCCCGCCCAGGGTGCCCGTATCTCCGCCGGACCGGCGAGGTGGAGCTCCACGCCGAGTGCGCAGGTCGCGGCGGGGGCAAAGTCGTCGACGGTGGTGCGGGTCAGCCGGTATTCGCCGTGTCTGGTCCGTACCGCAGTGTGTCCGGCCGTGAGGGCGGCTCGGGCCAGGGCGGTTTCGGCGTCGGGCGCCAGCCAGCGTCCCGTGTGCAGCTCCTCGCTCGACACGGACAGGTCGAGGCTCGCCACGTCGTCCGGCAGGCCGGGCAGCAGCGTATGTTCGGCCACCGGCAGGAGCTGCGCCGACGGGCGGCCGAGGGTGTGCCGCAGCTGGGCCGTCATCACCTCGGCCGGGACGGACACCGCGGCCTCGAACATCGCCCACTCGCGGTCCAGCGCCACCGAGGCGTAACTGTTGCCGGGGTCCAGCAGCGTGTCGTACTGGCCGCTCACCACCATGACGGAGGTCCGCAGCACGACCAGCGGCCACAGCGCGTCCACTTCCTCGTTCGCGAGAGGTCGCACCGCGTGGAAGGCGTGCACGGCGGGCAGTACCGACGCCGGTACGGCACCGTGATGATGGAGCACGGAGGCGCACGTGACCGCCAGTTCGGCCACCGTCCAGCCGAGACCGAGGTCACCGAAGTCGATCACGCCGACCGGCATCCGGCGGCCGTCCAGCCCCGGTTCGCAGACCACGTTGTTGTCGGTGACGTCACCGTGGATCACCTGCACCGGCAGGCGGTCCGCGTACGGCTCCAGCAGGGTGTGCGCGGCTCGGGACGCGCGCACCACCCGGGCGGCCCGTTCCTGGTCGGGCAGGTGGGGGGCGAGCGTCTCGACGACGGTGAGCGCGTTGCGCAGGTCCCACAGCAGGGGCCGTTCCTGCTCCACGCCCGCGAAGTCGGCGAGCCCGGCCACGACGCGTCCGGCGAGTTCGCCCAGCCTGGCCACGACCGGTGGTGCGAGATGGCGGCTGTCCATGATCGGCCCGTGTGAAGACCGGGTTGGCCGTCGCCATCAGGGGGTCTCGATGTATCCGGGGTGGATGACGTTCGTACGGATGCCGCGCGGCGCCAGTTCC
>NZ_JBEYFS010000183.1:0-24569 GCF_040634475.1 Streptomyces sp. NPDC007095 | reverse complement strand
CCACGTCCGGAAGATCAAGGACACGTCCAGCGCGGGCCGCTACCACAACAAGCGCTTCGGCAAGATCGCCGGCGAGTGCCCGGCGCGGGCCGCGGCGAACGCGGCGCCGGGCGTGAGGTCGAGCAGCAGGGTGCCGTCCACGAGCAGCGCGGTGGCCGCCCGCGCGTCCTCGCCGAGCGCACTCGCACAGGCCGCACAGGGACAGTCGGGACGGGGCAGGCCCTCGGGGGCGCCGGTGCCGAGCAGAGTCAGTTCCACGCCCTGATTTTCCCGTGTCACCGTGGGTGGCGCGCGTTCGGGTACAGGGCCCGGAGGCGCGCGGGGCCGTTCACGACCCGCGACGCGTGCCGCGACTCGCGATCTTCTGTTCCGCACCCGGCTCAGCGCCTAGGCTTCGGACGGGAGCCGGATCTTGTGCGGCTTCCGCTGTGCAGTGTGCTCATACCTGGGAGGCGTACATGGCGGCATGGACGTGGCGGTTCGAGAAGTCCGACGGGACAGAGGTCCAACCCGCGGTGCAGCCCGAGGAGTTCACCACACAGGGGGATGCGGAGTCCTGGATCGGCGAGGTCTGGAAGGACCTCCTGGAGGGCGGCGCGGACCAGGTGTTCCTCTTCGAGGACAGCACGAAGATCTACGGGCCGATGAGCCTGCACGCCGAACCGGAGTAGGCCGGCCGGGGTTGCCGGGACCGCTCCCGGCAACCCCGTTCGCCGTACGTCAACCCCTCGCCGCCGCCTTCACCCCGTACCTACTGCTCGCCCAGCCGCACGTCGACCGTCCGCTCGGTCCCGCCCCGGACGAACGTCACCCGGGTCCGCCGGCCCGGCTTGTCGGCCGCGAGCGCCTCGGCGAGCGAGGTGAGGGTGGTGATGTCGTTCGTGCCGATCCGGGTGATGATGTCGCCGGGCCGGATGCCCGCCGTGTCGGCCGCGCCGCCGGGCTGCACCTCGACCACGGCGACACCCGCGGGAGCGTAGGTCTCGTCGAGCACCGTACGGCCGGTGATGCCGAGCGCGGCCCGCCCCGAGTCGGTGACCTTGCCGGTTCTGATGATCTGGTCGGCGATCGTCCGCACCATCGAGGCGGGGATCGCGAATCCGATACCGGGCGCCGTGCCGCCCCCGAGGCTCGGGTCCGTCGCGGCCAGCGTGGGAATGCCGATGACCTGCCCGTTCAGGCCGACGAGCGCGCCGCCGCTGTTGCCCGGGTTGATCGCGGCCGACGTCTGCACCATGTTGGCGATGGTGGCCCCCGTCCCACCGCCGGTGCTGCCCTCGCTGACGGTGCGCCCGGTCGCCGACACGATGCCCTGGGTCACGCTGGACGACAGCCCGAGGGGCGAGCCCATCGCCAGCACGATCTGGCCGACCTCGACCTTCTCCGAGTTCCCGATGGTGGCCGCCTTCAGCCCGCTCGGCACCTTGTCCAGCTTGATGACGGCGAGATCCTGGCCCGGGTAGGTGTACACGAGCTTGGCCGTCAGCACGTTCTGGCTGTTGGCCGTCGTCACCCTGAACGTCTTCTCGGTCCCGACCACGTGCGCGTTGGTGACGATGTGCCCCCGGTCGTCGTACACCACCCCCGAGCCCAGTTCGTCGCTCGCCTGGATCTGCACCACCGAGGGCAGGACGTTCTTGATCACCTTCAGGTACGCGTTCTGCAGATCGTCGGCCGCGAGCGGGACGACGGCCTGGGTCGTCCCGTCCTTCGTCCCGTCCCTCGTGCCGCCCTTCTGTGCAGGCGACCCGGCGTCGGAACAGCCGGAGAGCAGGGCGGCGGCGCAGACGAGGGCGGTTATGGGGAGCAGCAGACGCGACACGGTGGCACGGGTGGCAGCCATGTCCCGAGTGTCCCTTTCGCGACTCTGCTCCGGCTTGCGGTGCAGGGCCGAACAGGGGGCGACCGGGCAGCGACCAGCCGCGTACGCCGCAGGGATCGATCGGCCGCGTACGCCGCAGGGATCGATCAGCCGCGTACGCCGCAGAGATGCAGCAGGGCCGCCACCTGGCGATAGGGGTCCGTCCGCCCGGCCCGCTCCTCCGCGGCCAGGAGAGTCTCCACATCCTCGGGGGCGGGGGTCCCGTCGGGCGCCGTGTCCGTGAAGACCCGCACGCCGTACCAGGCATGCAACGCCGCCCCGATCCCCGCGAGCGTCGACGTCAGCGTGGCGAGCCGGTCCGCGCGGACGGCGAGGCCGAGCCGATTGACGTAGGCGTCCGTGTCGAACGCGGCCAGGGTCGCCGTCCAGTCCCCGGACAGGCCCGGCCGCATGGCCAGCGCGTCGGCGTTGCGCACCAAGAGCGAGAGCAGCCCGCCCGGGGCCAGCATCCGCGCCAGCCCCGCGAGGAGCGGGTCCGGCTCCTCGACGTACATGAGTACGCCGTGGCACAGCACCACGTCGAAACTGCCGGGCAGGAAGTGCACGCCCGTCTCGCGTCCGTCGCCCTCGATGAGCCGCACCCGGCTCCGGATGCCCTCGGGCTCGACGGCCAGCGCCTGGCGGGCCACGGCGAGCATCTTCGCGTCCTGCTCGAGGCCGGTCACCTGATGCCCGGCGCGGGCCAGCCGCAGCGCCTGCGTGCCCTGGCCCATCCCGACGTCGAGCACCCGCAACCGCTGCCCGACCGGGAACCGCCCTGCTATCTGCTCGTCGAGCTGCCGGGCCACCAGTTCCTGTCGTACGACATCACGCAGTCCGCCCAGCTTGCTCAGCCAGGCATCCGCCGCGCCTCCGGAGAACGATGTCGTGCTCAGGGCCGCTCTCCGCGCTTGACCTGCGGCTTGGGCAGCCGGAGGCGACGCATCTGGAGGGTGCGCATCAGCGCGTACCTGACCGCGCCCTTCGTGGGCACGTCGGGGAAGCGGGCGGGCAGCTGCTTCTTCAGACGGATCGCGATGCCGATCGAGTCGACCACGATCATCACGATCACCACGAGCCACAGCAGCAGCGCGATGTTCTGCAGCGGTCCCACCCGCACCATGCTCAGCACGAGGATGACCACGGCCATCGGCAGGAAGAACTCCGCGACACAGAAGCGCGAGTCCACGAAGTCGCGTGCGAACTTCCGCACCGGCCCCTTGTCACGGGCGGGCAGATAGCGCTCGTCCCCGTTGGCCAGGGCCTGGCGCTGCTTCTCCATCTGGACACGACGTTCGTCGCGCTGCCGCTTGGCCGCCTCCTTACGCGTCGTCGGCGTCTGGGCGACGCTGCGACGCTGGGTCTGGGCCTCACTGCGCTTGGGCGTGGGGCGGCCCTTGGGGGCCTGCGGGTCACGGGTCTGCTTGGAGTCGGTCACCTGCGCCTTGTCGGCGGGGGCCTTCTCTTCCTTGGCACGGCTACGGAACACAAAACCCAAGGGTACGGGGTGCGGCGGCATGGACGTCGTTCGAGTGGGGAACGATCCGGCAACACCGTACGTCTGTAGTGGGACAGAGGGGACGTTGTGTACGGGTGGACCCCGAGTCCCACCTACTCCCTACGCCGGAGCGGTGCCGTACGCAGTCGTCCTTGGGGATGAGCGCATCCGTCCCCGAACAGTGCGGTAATGGATGCAGGGCCCGTACTGTGGGTTCTGTTGCAGTACCTGGAGCTGGAGTCCGTCAGAAGGGGGCGCGCGAAGCCCATGAGCGGTGTCATGAAGCGTATGGGGATGATCTTCCGCGCGAAGGCGAACAAGGCCCTTGACCGGGCCGAGGACCCGCGCGAAACCCTCGATTACTCGTACCAGAAGCAGCTGGAGCTGCTGCAGAAGGTGCGCCGCGGCGTCGCGGATGTGGCGACCAGCCGCAAGCGCCTCGAACTTCAGCTGAACCAGCTCCAGAACCAGTCCACCAAGCTGGAGGACCAGGGCCGCAAGGCGCTCGCGCTCGGCCGCGAGGACCTGGCCCGCGAGGCGCTCTCCCGCCGGGCGGCGCTCCAGCAGCAGGTGACGGACCTGGAGACGCAGCACCAGACCCTCCAGGGCGAGGAGGAGAAGCTCACCCTTGCGGCGCAGCGACTCCAGGCCAAGGTGGACGCCTTCCGTACCAAGAAGGAGACCATCAAGGCGACCTACACGGCGGCCCAGGCGCAGACCCGTATCGGAGAGGCCTTCTCCGGCATCTCCGAGGAGATGGGCGACGTCGGCATGGCGATCCAGCGTGCCGAGGACAAGACCGCGCAGCTGCAGGCCCGCGCCGGCGCGATCGACGAGCTGCTCGCCTCCGGTGCGCTCGACGACCAGTCCGGTCTGGCCAAGGACGACATCCAGAGCGAGCTGGACCGGCTCTCCGGTGGTACGGATGTAGAGCTGGAACTGCAGCGCATGAAGGCCGAGCTCGCCGGTGGCTCGCCGCAGCAGGCGATCGAGGGCGGCACGGGACAGTCCCAGTCGCAGTCCCAGCCGCGGGACACCCCGCGCTTCGACAAGCAGTGACCCACACCTAGGGCGCCTGAGGAGGGCGACATGATCGTACGGATCATGGGGGAGGGGCAGGTGAGGTTGGACGACAGCCACCTCACCGAACTGAACAAACTGGACGACGAGCTGCTCGCCGAGATGGAGAGCGGTGACGAGGCCGGCTTCCGCCGCACCCTGACCACTCTTCTCGACTCGGTCCGCCGTCTGGGCGCTCCGCTGCCCGACGAGGCCCTGGAACCCTCGGACCTCATCCTCCCGTCCCCGGACGCGACCCTCGAAGAGGTTCGCGCCATGCTGACCGACGAGGGCCTGATCCCAGGCTGACGGTTCCCTCCGGGGGCCGAGCGGGGGGCTTCCTCAGCTCCGCGGCCGCCCGGCTCGCCCACGCAGTTCCCCGCGCCCCTGAAGGGCGCTGGGGCCCCGGCGAGGTCCAGAGCCCCGTTCCGCCCCCTGCAAGGGCCCCGTACCGTAAAACGAGTGAGCACCCTAGAGCGCACGAAGTACAGACTCCGCGCGCATCCCATGGCCCTGGACGCCACCCTGGCGGCCGGCGTACTCGTGACGATGATGGCCAGCTCCTTCGTCGACCCCCACGGGGAGAACGGAGCGACCTGGGGCACGCACACCCCGAACGTCCTCAGCCTCACCCTCATGGTGCTCAGTGCCGCCGCCCTCGTGTTCCGCCGGCGCGCCCCCAGAACGATCCTCGCCACGACCGGCGCCTTCTCCGCCCTGGAACTGGTGGCCAGCGACCCCAGAGCCCCGGTGGTGATGTCCGCCGTCGTCGCCCTCTACACCGTCGCGTCGGCCACGGACCGCCCCACCACCTGGCGCGTCGGCCTGCTCACGATGACGGTGCTGACGGCCTGCGCGATGCTGGTCGGCCCCCTGCCCTGGTACGCGCAGGAGAACCTCGCGATCTTCGCCTGGACGGGCATGGCCGCCGCCGCGGGCGACGCCGTACGCAGCCGCCGCGCCTTCGTGCACGCCATCCGCGAACGCGCCGACCGCGCCGAGCGCACCCGCGAGGAAGAGGCCCGCCGCCGGGTCGCAGAGGAGCGGCTGCGCATCGCCCGCGACCTGCACGACGTCGTCGCCCACCACATCGCCCTCGTCAACGTGCAGGCCGGAGTCGCGGCCCATGTGATGGACAAGCGCCCCGACCAGGCCAAGGAAGCCCTCGCGCACGTCCGCGAGGCCAGCCGCTCGGCCCTCAACGAACTGCGCGCCACCGTCGGCCTGCTGCGCCAGTCCGGCGACCCCGAGGCTCCCACCGAACCCGCCCCGGGCCTCGCCCGCCTCGACGAACTCGCCGATACCTTCCGCAACGCCGGACTCCCCGTCGAAGTCGCCCGCGCCGACCACGGCACCACCCTCCCCGCCGCCGTCGACCTCGCCGCGTACCGCGTCATCCAGGAAGCCCTCACCAATGTGCAGAAACACGCGGGCCCGGAGGCGAAGGCCGAGATCAGCGTCGTACGTGTGGGACCGAACGTGGAAGTGACCGTCCTCGACAACGGACCCGGGCAGGACGACGGCCCGGAGGAGGGCGGCGGGCACGGGCTGCTCGGGATGCGCGAGCGGGTCACCGCGCTCGGCGGCACCTGCACGACCGGTCCCCGCTACGGAGGCGGCTTCCGGGTCCATGCGATCCTTCCGGTCAAGAACCGCACCGCGCCCGCCCTGGGGGACTCCGCATGACCATCCGTGTCCTGCTCGCCGACGACCAGGCGCTGCTGCGCAGCGCGTTCCGTGTCCTCGTCGACTCCGAGCCCGACATGGAGGTCGTCGGCGAGGCGTCCGACGGCGCGGAGGCGCTGCGGCTCACCCGGGAGGCCCGCGCCGACGTGGTGTTGATGGACATCCGGATGCCGGGCACCGACGGCCTCGCCGCCACCCGGCTGATCAGCGCCGACCCGGGACTCGCGCACGTACGGGTGGTGATGCTGACGACCTTCGAGGTCGACGAGTACGTGGTGCAGTCGCTGCGGGCCGGCGCCTCCGGCTTCCTCGGCAAGGGCGCGGAGCCGGAGGAGTTGCTGAACGCCATCCGGATCGCGGCGGGCGGCGAGGCACTGCTGTCCCCGGCGGCCACCAAGGGGCTGATCGCCAAGTTCCTCGCCCAGGGGGACGGTTCGGACGAGGGCCGGGACTCCGCCCGGGCCGAGCGGCTCCAGGCGCTCACCGGGCGCGAGCGCGAGGTGCTCGTCCAGGTCGCGGGAGGCCACTCCAACGACGAGATCGCCGAGCGGCTGGAGGTCAGTCCGCTCACCGTGAAGACGCACGTCAACCGGGCCATGGCCAAACTCGGCGCCCGCGACCGGGCCCAACTCGTCGTCATCGCCTACGAGTCGGGCCTGGTACGCCCGAGGGTGGAGTGATCCCGGTACGGCCGAGGGCGGAGTGATCTCCGAGTTACGGCAGCGCCAGCATCCGCTCCAGCGCCAGCTTCGCGAACGCCTCCGTCTCCTTGTCCACCGCGATGCGGTTGACCAGGTTGCCCTCGGCGAGGGACTCCAGGGTCCACACCAGGTGGGGGAGGTCGATGCGGTTCATGGTGGAGCAGAAGCAGACCGTCTTGTCGAGGAAGACGATCTCCTTGTCCTCGGCCGCGAAACGGTTCGCCAGGCGGCGGACCAGGTTCAGCTCCGTGCCGATCGCCCACTTGGAGCCGGCCGGAGCGGCCTCCAGCGCCTTGATGATGTACTCCGTGGAGCCGACGTAGTCCGCCGCCGACACGACCTCGTGCTTGCACTCGGGGTGGACGAGGACGTTCACCCCGGGGATCCGCTCGCGGACGTCGTTCACCGAGTCCAGCGAGAAGCGGCCGTGGACCGAGCAGTGGCCGCGCCACAGGATCATCTTGGCGTCGCGCAGCTGCTCCGCGGTGAGGCCGCCGTTCGGCTTGTGGGGGTTGTAGAGGACGCAGTCCTCCAGGCTCATCCCCATGTCGCGGACGGCGGTGTTGCGGCCGAGGTGCTGGTCGGGGAGGAAGAGGACCTTCTCGCCCTGCTCGAACGCCCACTCCAGGGCCCGCTGGGCGTTGGAGGAGGTGCAGATCGTGCCGCCGTGCTTGCCGGTGAACGCCTTGATGTCGGCGGACGAGTTCATGTACGAGACGGGCACGACCTGCTCGGCTATCCCGGCCTCGGTCAGCACGTCCCAGCACTCGGCGACCTGCTCGGCCGTCGCCATGTCGGCCATGGAGCAGCCCGCGGCGAGGTCGGGGAGGACCACCTTCTGGTCCTCGGACGTCAGGATGTCCGCGGACTCCGCCATGAAGTGCACACCGCAGAAGACGATGTACTCGGCCTCCGGGCGCGCGGCGGCGTCGCGGGCCAGCTTGAAGGAGTCGCCCGTGACGTCGGCGAACTGGATGACCTCGTCGCGCTGGTAGTGGTGGCCGAGCACGAAGACCTTGTCCCCGAGTTTCTCCTTGGCCGCGCGGGCGCGCTCCACGAGGTCCGGGTCGGACGGCGAGGGCAGGTCTCCGGGACACTCCACGCCGCGCTCGCTCCTCGGGTCGGCCTCACGGCCGAGCAGCAGCAGGGCGAGGGGCGTCGGCTGTACGTCGAGCTCCTGGGTCTGGGCGGTGGTCACGACACGCACCCTTTCTGTTCTGCGGCTCGCTTGGATCACGGGGGCGATCCAGCGGGACATTCGGACTAGCCTTTTCGTCGAAATGACGCTATCTATCATAACCGCTTCACGTCATGTTGACGATGTCCATAGTGTCGATGTGACGTGAATCCCGGAGGTTGTCCACAGGCCGCTGTCCGCGTTCCGGCGCGTGTGCGAGCATGGGAGAAGAGAACGGAAAGACCACGGAAAGACAGACTCTCGGCCCGGAATGAATCCGCGGCCCCGGCGGTTGCAAACGTCGGCAAGCAGTCTCCGAACAACCCGGGAGAGAAGCAGATGTCCGTATCGGACGAGACCACCACCGTGAGCGACGGCATCATCCTGTCCGACGCCGCCGCGGGCAAGGTCAAGGCCCTGCTCGACCAGGAAGGCCGCGACGATCTGGCGCTGCGCGTCGCCGTTCAGCCCGGCGGCTGCTCCGGTCTGCGCTACCAGCTCTTCTTCGACGAGCGCTCCCTCGACGGCGATGTCGTCAAGGACTTCGGTGGCGTCAAGGTCGTCACCGACCGCATGAGCGCTCCGTACCTGGGCGGCGCGTCCATCGACTTCGTCGACACCATCGAGAAGCAGGGCTTCACGATCGACAACCCGAACGCGACGGGCTCCTGCGCCTGCGGCGACTCCTTCAGCTGAGTCCCGGCCGACTGCCGAACGCGTAACGCGTACGAAGGCGGCGTCCCCCTCCGACAGGGACGCCGCCTTCGCGTATCCGGGGCCAGGTGCAGAACGGGTCGGACCGCTCCCGCGCCTAACGCGCCCGAGGCGTTTTCACCGAGGCGCCGGTCACCTTGCCCTCCGGGATCGGCGTGCCGTCCGAACCGACGACCTTCCGGTCTCCGAGCGGCTGGTCGAGGTGCACCGTCTTCTCGTACACCTTGGCGATGAGGATGCAGATCTTGCCCTGCCACGGTGTCTCGGTCACCTTGACGGTCACCTTGTCCGTGCTCTCGCTCGCCGAGGCGGAGTAGTCCGCGCACACCCCGCCTATGAAGCTCACGGTCAGGTCCTTGCCGTCGGCCGTGTAGCCCTGCACCTTGACGTCGCGGGACGTGGGCGCCGCGGTCGGCCGCGGGCTCGGGGTGGCGGTCGGTGTCGGCGCCCGGGTCGGCTCCGGCGAGGTCAGGTACTTCGGCTCGACCGCCGGATGCGTCACCGTGAAGGCGGAGTCCGTGCCCGTCGGCCGTACCTCGAACAGCCAGGAAGGCACCAGCGTCTGGTGCCCGGACACGAAGTGCGAGGCCAGCCCGAAGACGGCCTTCTCGACGGCCACCGACTCCCGCTTCGGCATCGCCGTCGACGCGCCGCACGGCGTCTCGTCACGGTCCTTCAGCGGTACGGCACTGGCGCAGCCGCCAGGTCCCATGTGCCCGCCGCCCGGCGTCGCGAGGGAGGCCGGGCCGTTCATCAGGTCCAGGGTCCTGCGCGCGCTGATCACGGGATACGTGTCGCCCTTGACCGGCGTCTTCAGCAGGCCGTTGCCGCCCACCACCTGGCCGTCCGGGCCGACCTGGACGCCGGTCGTCCAGCCGTATGTGGGCAGGCCCCCGACCTTCGGGTCCGCGTTCACCACCCGTACGGCGCCCATGAGCTCGCTCGCGTCCAGCTTGGCGTCGTCCTGGCCCAGGGCCTTCAGTACGGGCACGGCAGCCTTCTTCGCGGCGGCCTCGGTCACCGCGTGGCTGCTCGGGGAACCGGGGTCGCTCCTGCACACCGCGCCCTTGCAGTTGTCGGTGCCGGGCGCATACCGGCTGAACGTCCAGGTCCCGGGGGCCCGCTGGTTCACCTGGAGGCTGGGTCCCGAGCCGTCCTTGTCCTGGCCGACCTTCCAGGTCTCGCCGCTGAGCTTCGGGGTGCCCGCGATGTCGAGGGCCTTCGCGAGGCGGGCCACCTCGGCCGCCGTGACCTCGTCCTTCGCCGCGTAGACGGGCGCGGAGTCCGGGCCGGCGGGCAGGGTGCCGTCCGCGTGGTAGGTCACGCCGTAGGGGTTGGGCTCACCGGGCGCGATATCGCCCGTACCGCCCGTGCCACCCGTACCGCCCTCGGTGTAGCCGTCGAGGGCCAGCGGCGGGGGAGTGCCGTCGGTGCCGGGGGTCGCGGAGTGGCCGCGGTCGCTCCCGCCGCCGGACGCGGTCGCGGCGAAATAAGCCCCGCCACCGCCGACGAGCAGCACCGCCGCCGCGACCGACGCGACGGCCGCCGGGGAATGGCGACGGCGCGGCTTCGCCTGCTCGCCGCCGTCCTCGGGGGGCTCGGGCGCTTCGGTCTCGGGTCGCTCGGTGCTCACCGCATCGCTCCTTCTGGTCGTACACCGCATCCCCTTTACGGGGGACAGCGATGGGACGCAGCGGGGGAGCGCACGGTTCCCTGCGGGCGCCGTTCAGGGCCGCCCTTTTCGAGATCCTTTCGGGTCCTGTCAGTCGCCGTAGTCGGACATCGCGTCCAGCAGGCGGGCGGACGCGGGAGGCACGGTCACCCCGTGGATGCGCGACGGGGACACGGGAAGGTCAGGACGGGAGATGATCGGGTCCGGTGCCGCCCAGTGCCGGGCCATGGCGCCGTCGCCGCGCAGCGATGCCAGGTCGCCTTCGAGGTCGTGCGGAGCGGAGCCGTGGACCTTGAGGTTCGTCATGACGGAACCGTATGCACGCCGAGCGTTACGAAGAAAGACCTACTATCGGGTAGTTTTGACCGCTTCAGAGGGCATGTGTCGACCGGGTAGCGTGAACTGTCAATCCCCTTCCGTCGCAGGAGCGTGTCCTCGCCGTGCGTATCGCAGTCACCGGCTCCATCGCCACTGACCACCTCATGACCTTCCCCGGCCGTTTCGCCGACCAGTTCGTCGCGGACCAGCTGCACACGGTCTCCCTGTCCTTCCTGGTCGACAACCTCGACGTACGCCGGGGTGGCGTCGGCGCGAACATCGCCTTCGGCATGGGACAGCTGGGCACCCGGCCGATCCTGGTCGGGGCCGCGGGCTCCGACTTCGACGAGTACCGGGCGTGGCTCGACCGCCACGGCGTCGACACCGACTCGGTCCGGATCTCCGAGGTGCTGCACACCGCGCGCTTCGTGTGCACCACGGACTCCGACCACAACCAGATCGGCTCCTTCTACACGGGCGCGATGAGCGAGGCCCGGCTGATCGAGCTCAAGGCGGTCGCGGACCGCGTCGGCGGCCTCGACCTCGTCCTGATCGGCGCCGACGACCCGGAGGCCATGCTCCGCCACACGGAGGAGTGCCGCTCCCGCACGATCGCCTTCGCCGCGGACTTCTCGCAGCAGATCGCCCGTATGAACGGCGACGAGATCCGGATACTGCTGGACGGGGCGACCTACCTCTTCTCCAACGAGTACGAGAAGGGGCTCATCGAGTCCAAGACCGGCTGGAGCGACGAGGAGATCCTGTCGAAGGTCGGTCACCGTGTGACGACCCTCGGCGCACGGGGCGTGCGCATCGAACGGGCCGGTGAGGACCCGATCGAGGTCGGCTGCCCGGACGAGGAGCGCAAGGCGGACCCGACGGGCGTCGGCGACGCGTTCCGCGCCGGTTTCCTCTCCGGCCTCGCCTGGGGAGTCTCCCTGGAGCGCGCCGCCCAGGTCGGCTGCATGCTCGCGACGCTGGTCATCGAGACGGTCGGCACCCAGGAGTACCAGCTCCGCCGCGCCCACTTCATGGACCGCTTCACCAAGGCGTACGGCGACGACGCGGCCATCGAGGTCCGGGCCCACCTGGCCTGATCGCCGAGGTCGGGGCCCGTCTGGCCTGATCATCGAGGTCGGGGCCCGTCTGGCCTGATCGCCGAGGTCGGGGCCCGCCTGGCCTGATCATCGAGGTCGGGGCCCGTCTGGCCTGATCGCCGAGGTCGGGGCCCGTCTGGCCTGATCGCCGAGGTCGGGGCCCGCCTGGCCTGATCATCGAGGTCCGGGCCCGCCTGGCCTGATCATCGAGGTCCGGGCCCGCCGGCCTGATCAGGACACCCTTCCCGCCGACCGGCTAGGACACCCGGCGGACCACATAGGCGAAGCCGTGGTCCGCCGGCTCCTCCCCGACGTACTCCTGCCCCCGCATCTCGCACCACGCCGGGATGTCCAGCCGGGCGGCCTCGTCGTCCGAGAGGACGCGAACCGTGCCGCCCACCGGCACGTCACCGATGACCTTGGCCAGTTCGATGACCGGGATGGGGCAGCGCTTGCCGAGGGAGTCCACCACGAGCGCGTCGGAGTCGGAGGGGGACGGGGAGGGCGGCGCCGGCGCCGTCGGGGCGCCGAGTTTCTCGCGTACGTCCGCGACCGCGTCCGGCAGCACCGACAGGAACCGGTCGACGTCCTCGGACGGCGTACCCGGTGGCAGCGAGATCCGGACGTTGCCCTCGCTCAGGACGCCCATCGCCTTCAGGACATGGCTCGGGGTCAGCGTGCTGCTCGTGCAGGAGGAGCCGGAGGAGACGGAGAAACCCGCCCGGTCCAGTTCGTGCAGCAGCGTCTCCCCGTCGACGTACAGGCAGGAGAAGGTGACGATCCCCGGGAGACGGTGAACCGCGTCCCCGACCACCTCCACGTCCGGGACCAGTTCGGGCACCCGTACGCGGATCCGTTCCGTCAGTTCCCGCAGGCGCGCGGCCTCCGCGGCCGCCTCCGCCCGTACCGCCCGCAGCGACGCCGCCGCGGCCACGACGGCCGGGATGTTCTCGAAGCCCGCCGCCCGCCCCGACTCCCGCTCGTCCACGGGCCCTTGGGGAGCGAACCGCACCCCTTTGCGCACCACGAGCAGTCCGACTCCCGAAGGGCCGCCCCATTTGTGGGCACTTGCCGTCAGGAGGGACCAGTCGCCCTCCACCCGGCGCCAGGCCAGTGACTGCGCCGCGTCCACCAGCAGTGGCACCCCCGCCGCCCGGCACGCCTCCGCGACCTCCCGCACCGGCTGTTCCGTGCCCACCTCGTGGTTGGCGGACTGGAGGCACGCGAGCGCTGTGTCGGGGCGCAGAGCGGCGGCGTAGGAGGAAGGGGAGACGGTGCCCGCGCGGTCGACGGGCACCGTCGTCACCGAGCCGCCCGCCGTCTCGTGGACCTCCGCCGAATGGAGTACCGACGAGTGTTCGACGGCTGACACGATCAGGTGGCGTCCGACGCGCCGGCGGCCCGCCAACGCACCCTCGATCCCGGAGTGCACCGCCCGGGTGCCGGACGAGGTGAAGGTCAGCTCGTCCGGGCGGCACCCCACCGCCTCGGCCGCCGCCTCGCGCGCCGCGTCGAGCAACAGCCGGGCCCGCCGCCCCTCCCGGTAGAGCCGTGCGGGATCGGCCCACCCCTCGTCGAGCGAGGCCTGCAGGGCCTGCCGGGCGACGGGATGGAGAGGAGCAGCGGAAGCAGCATCGAAGTAGGCCACACCCCAACGCTAAAGCCCCGCTCACACCAGCGCCCCAAAGGGGCGCGAGGAGCGGCGCGACAAGCCAAAACGAGCCCGCAGCCGCCGAAGGACCTGGTCGACCGGGCTATGAGGCGCCCGAACCCCCCGTCAGAAAGCGACCCAGGGCGGGGCATCCCACCCCTTCAGAGTGACCCGCGGCGCGTTGGGCACCCTCCCCGCGCGACCCCAAATAGCGTCCAGTAGGGTTTGGTCCGCATAAACATCCAAACCCCTGCCCGACGCAGGGCGGCGACCGACCAGCGAGAAGGCCGCAGCCAACCGCGCGGGCGAGACTCTCGGGAAGGCGCTACGTGAGTCCCAACGGCTCCGACCGCTCGCCGCGGCGCCCGATGCGGCGGAAGCTGCTGCAGGCACTGACTGCGGGCCTGGTCCTGGCGACCGCCACCGGTTGCACATACAAGGACTTCCCCCGCCTTGGTATGCCCACCCCGACCACGGAAGAGGGTCCGCGGATCCTCTCCCTGTGGCAGGGGTCCTGGGCGGCCGCGCTCGCCGTTGGCGTGCTGGTGTGGGGCCTGATCCTGTGGAGTGTGTTCTTCCACCGGCGCAGTCGCACCAAGGTCGAAGTTCCTCCGCAGACCCGGTACAACATGCCCATCGAGGCGCTGTACACGGTGGTCCCGCTCATCATCGTCTCGGTGCTGTTCTACTTCACCGCCCGCGACGAGACGAAGCTCCTCAGCCTCAAGCCGAAGCCGGACGTCACGGTCAACGTGGTCGGCTATCAGTGGAGCTGGGGCTTCAACTACATCGAGGACGTTCCCGGTGTCACCGGCAACGCCAAGATCGACCCGAACCTGAAGGCCATTCCGGACCGGTTCAAGAAGGACTTCCCGGCGAACGCCGGCGGTGTCTACGAGGTCGGTACGCCGGGCGAGCGGAACCCGCAGACGGGCAACCCCGGTCCGACCCTCTGGCTGCCCAAGGGCAAGACGGTCCGCTTCGTCCTCACTTCGCGGGACGTCATCCACTCCTTCTGGGTGGTGCCGTTCCTGATGAAGATGGACGTCATCCCGGGCCACACCAACTCCTTCCAGGTGACCCCCAACAAGGAGGGCACCTTCCTGGGCAAGTGCGCCGAGCTGTGCGGCGTCGACCACTCCCGGATGCTCTTCAACGTGAAGGTCGTCTCCCCCGAGCGCTACGAGGCCCACCTCAAGCAGCTCGCGGCGCAGGGACAGACCGGTTACGTCCCGGCCGGCATTGAGCAGACGGGCCACGAGAAGAACCGGGAGACGAACAACCTGTGAGCATCCTCAACGAACCTCAGGGTGCCGGGGCAGCCGAAGACTCGTACGAGAACGAGCTGCCGGTGCGGCGCAAGCAGCCGGGCAACGTCGTGATCAAGTGGCTCACCACCACTGACCACAAGACGATCGGCACGCTCTACCTCGTCACGTCGTTCGCGTTCTTCTGCATCGGTGGCGTCATGGCGCTGCTGATGCGCGCCGAACTGGCGCGCCCCGGTACGCAGATCATGTCGAACGAGCAGTTCAACCAAGCGTTCACGATGCACGGCACGATCATGCTGCTGATGTTCGCGACGCCGCTGTTCGCCGGTTTCACCAACTGGATCATGCCGCTGCAGATCGGCGCGCCCGACGTGGCGTTCCCGCGGCTGAACATGTTCGCCTACTGGCTCTACCTGTTCGGCTCGCTCATCGCGGTCGGTGGCTTCCTCACCCCGCAGGGCGCGGCCGACTTCGGCTGGTTCGCCTACAGCCCGCTGTCGGACGCGGTCCGCTCGCCGGGTGTCGGCGCCGACATGTGGATCATGGGTCTGGCCTTCTCCGGCTTCGGCACGATCCTCGGTGCGGTCAACTTCATCACGACCATCATCTGCATGCGCGCCCCGGGCATGACGATGTTCCGCATGCCGATCTTCGTGTGGAACGTGCTGCTCACCGCGGTGCTGGTGCTGCTGGCCTTCCCCGTGCTGGCGGCGGCGCTGTTCGCGCTGGAGGCGGACCGAAAATTCGGTGCGCATGTGTTCGATGCCGCCAATGGCGGAGCCTTGCTATGGCAACACCTCTTCTGGTTCTTCGGCCATCCAGAGGTGTACATCATCGCTCTACCATTCTTCGGAATCATTTCCGAAGTCATCCCGGTGTTCTCCCGCAAGCCGATGTTCGGCTACATGGGCCTGATCGCCGCGACGATCTCCATCGCCGGTCTCTCCGTGACCGTGTGGGCGCACCACATGTACGTCACCGGTGGCGTACTGCTCCCGTTCTTCTCCTTCATGACGTTCCTCATCGCCGTACCGACAGGCGTGAAGTTCTTCAACTGGATCGGAACGATGTGGAAGGGGTCCTTGAGTTTCGAGACCCCGATGCTCTGGGCGGTCGGCTTCCTGATCACCTTCACCTTCGGTGGTCTGACCGGTGTCATCCTGGCCTCGCCGCCGATGGACTTCCACGTCTCGGACTCGTACTTCGTGGTGGCGCACTTCCACTACGTGATCTTCGGTACGGTCGTGTTCGCGATGTTCTCCGGATTCCACTTCTGGTGGCCGAAGTTCACCGGCAAGATGCTCGACGAGCGCCTCGGAAAGATCACCTTCTGGACGCTGTTCGTGGGCTTCCACGGCACCTTCCTGGTGCAGCACTGGCTGGGTGTCGAGGGCATGCCGCGTCGCTACGCGGACTACCTCGCCGCCGACGGCTTCACCGCGCTGAACACGATCTCGACGATCAGCTCGTTCCTGCTCGGCCTGTCGATCCTGCCGTTCTTCTACAACGTGTGGAAGACCGCCAAGTACGGCAAGAAGGTCGAGGTCGACGACCCGTGGGGTTACGGCCGCTCGCTGGAGTGGGCCACGTCCTGCCCGCCGCCGCGCCACAACTTCCTCACGCTGCCGCGGATCCGTTCCGAATCCCCGGCCTTCGACCTGCACCACCCGGAGATCGCCGCTCTCGACCAGCTCGAGAACGCCGGTCACGGTGAGAAGGCCCTCGCTGGTGGCAAGGAGGCCGGCAAGTGAAGGTCCAAGGCAAGATGTTCCTCTGGCTGGCTGCCTTCATCCTCGTCATCGCGATCGTCTATGGCGTGTGGTCGAAGGAGCCGGCCGGCACCACGGCGCTGTTCCTGGCCTTCGGCCTGAGCGTGATGATCGGCTACTACCTGGCCTTCACGGCCCGGCGGGTCGACCAGCTGGCGCAGGACAACGACGAGGCCGATGTCGCGGACGAGGCCGGCGAGGTGGGCTTCTTCAGCCCGCACAGCTGGCAGCCGCTCGCGCTCGGTGTCGGCGGCGCGCTCGCCTTCATGGCCGTCGTCTTCGGCTGGTGGCTGCTGTACTTCGGGTTCCCGCTCATCCTGATCGGCCTGTGGGGCTGGGTCTTCGAGTACTACCACGGTGAGAACCGCACCCAGTAGCACGCACGCGGTCGCGTAGCGATCGCTGGACACCCCGGAAGCCCGGATTCTCCTGACGGAGAGTCCGGGCTTCCTCTTTTGCCGCACGGCACATCCCCCACACGGCTCACTCGCCGCGCCATGGTTGACGGGTGTTCATAGCGTGAGTCCATGAATCACGCACCGCGAATCCGCACGGTCGTCAGCCGCACCACGCTGGTGGTCGCCCTCGGCGCGGCCGCCGCTGCCTGCGGCGGAAGCGGCCACCCGCTCTCCGCCAGGCCGTACGACGCGGCGGGTCAGCTCTCCTTCACCGACGTGGTCGGCGACAGCCGCAAGGTCGACCCGGACAAGCCCCTGGAAATCACCTCCAAGGGCGACGACGAGCGCATCACCGATGTGACGGCCGTCGACGCGTCGGGGCGCTATGTGGCGGGCGAACTCGCCGCCGACGGCTCCCGATGGCACAGCACCTCACCACTGGCCGCGGGCGCCCACTACACGGTGCACGTGAGCACGGAGGACGAGGACGGCGCCCCCGGCCGCCAGATCGTCGACTTCGAGACCACCGCGCCCATCACGAACAAGCCCCTGGGCGTGACCCTGGGGCCCGCCTCGGGCGAGTACGGCGTCGGTCAGCCCATCACCGCCGAACTCAGCGCCCCGGTCAAGGACAAGGCCGCTCGCGCGATCGTCGAGGGCGCCCTGAAGGTCGACTCCGTGCCCGCCGTGGAGGGCGCCTGGCACTGGGTGGACGACAAGACGCTGCACTACCGCCCCAAGGAGTACTGGCCCATCCACGCCACCATCCAGGCCCACAGCAACCTCAAGGGCATCAAGGTCGCCGACCGGCTCTGGGGCGGCGACGCGAAGCCCCTGACGCTCACCACCGGGGACCGCTTCGTCGCCGTCACGGACGCCGCCGCGCACTCCATGACGATCTACAGGAACGACCAGGTGATCAACCAGATCCCCGTCACCACCGGCAAGCCGGGCTACGAGACCCGCAACGGCGTCAAGGTCGTACTGAGCAAGGAACCCTACGTACGGATGCGCGGCACCACCGTCGGCATCGCCGAGGGCAGCGCGGACTCCTACGACCTGCCCGTCTACTGGGCGACCCGGGTCACCTGGAGCGGCGAGTACGTGCACGCCGCGCCCTGGTCGGTGGGGGAGCAGGGGTCCGCCAACGTCAGCCACGGCTGCACCGGGATGAGCACCAGCAACGCCGAGTGGTTCTTCAAGAACGTCCGACCGGGCGACATCGTGAAGGTCCAGAACTCCAACGGCGACGCGATGACCCCGTTCAACAACGGCTTCGGCGACTGGAACGTCGACTGGAAGGACTGGCGCAACGGCAGCGCCCTGACAGCGGGCACCCCGGAGGGCCCGAAGCCGACGGACCGGGCTCGCCTACGCCCCGAGTCCGTGTGACCCGGACCCCCGCCACCGCGCCCCGAAAGGGGCGCGGGACTGTGTTCTTTTGCGGCTCCGCCGCGGGGCGCGAGCAACCACGAATCACCTGCGGACGCCGGACTACGTGGCGGACCGAGCTCTCAGGCGCCCAAAAGGGCCTTGCGGCGGAGCAACGAGGCCAACGCGGAGGCGAACTCGACCGGATCCACCGGAAGGGTCACCGCCGCGTCCGCACGGCTCCACGTGGCCAGCCAGGCGTCCTGAGGTCGCCCGATGAGCACCAGCACGGGCGGGCAGTTGAAGATCTCGTCCTTGATCTGCCGGCAGACGCCCATGCCGCCCATCGGAACCGCCTCGCCGTCCAGCACACAGACGTCGATCCCGCCCTTGTCCAGCTCCGTCAGGACGGCGGCGGGCGTGGCGCACTCGATGAACTCGACCTGGGGGACGTCGGGGGCCGGTCTGCGGCCGGTCGCCAGCCGCACCTGCCCCCGGGTGTTGGAGTCGTCGCTGTAGACCAGCACCGTGGCGGTCGGCTGCATTGTTCCTCCACGCATCTAAGAAGCACAGCATTGGTCGGGAACTCCTGGTACCGATGGCGCGGATGCTACCCCCTCGAACACCTCGTCAACACCGGTTCGGACAGGGCTTCGATGGGCCATACGGGCTGGACACAACCCATCAACACCCCGAACGGCACCCCCGGGCGTGAGGGCGGGATAAGCGACCGACATAATGTCGGTCGTGGCGACAGCAACGACAGTAGAAACCGGGCACGCGCACCCGTCGGTCAATCGACCGAACCTCACCAGCGTCGGAACCATCATCTGGCTGAGTTCCGAGCTGATGTTCTTCGCGGCCCTCTTCGCGATGTACTTCACCCTGCGATCGGTGACCGGGCCGGATCACTGGAAAGAGATGGCGAGCCATCTCAACATCCCGTTCTCGGCCTCCAACACCACGATCCTGGTGCTCTCCTCCCTGACCTGCCAGCTCGGCGTCTTCGCCGCCGAGCGCGGGGACGTGAAGAAGCTCCGGATGTGGTTCAGCGTCACGTTCGTGATGGGTGCGATCTTCATCGGTGGTCAGATCTTCGAGTACACCGAGCTGGTCAAGAAGGACGGGCTCTCGCTCTCCTCCGACCCGTACGGCTCGGTGTTCTACCTGACCACCGGCTTCCACGGCCTGCACGTGACGGGTGGCCTCATCGCCTTCCTGTTCGTCCTCGGCCGCACCTACGCGGCCAAGAGGTTCACTCACGAGCAGGCGACCGCCGCCATCGTCGTGTCCTACTACTGGCACTTCGTCGATGTCGTCTGGATCGGCCTCTTCGCCACGATCTACTTGATCAAGTAACCGGGCGGCGTCCGCGGCGAACCGATCGCACGCGACGAACCGATCCATTTCCAGAAGCATCGACGCAGAAGATCCTGACACCGGGGTAATCCGTGAAAAAGCTCTCCGCACGACGACGCCATCCGCTGGCGGCGGTCGTCGTCCTACTCCTCGCGCTGGCGGCCACCGGGGGGCTGTACGCCGCGTTCGCACCCGCGAGCAAGGCACAGGCCGATACGACCGCCCAGTCCCTTGCCATCGACGAGGGCAAGAAGCTCTACTCCGTGGGCTGCGCCAGCTGCCACGGAACCGGCGGTCAGGGGTCCTCCGACGGGCCGAGCCTCGTGGGAGTGGGCGCCGCGGCGGTCGACTTCCAGGTCGGCACCGGCCGTATGCCGGCCCAGCAGCCGGGCGCTCAGATCCCGCGCAAGAAGGTCATCTACTCGCAGGCCGAGATCGACCAGCTCGCGGCGTACATCGCCTCGCTCGGCGCCGGTCCCACGATTCCGACGAAGAGCCAGGTCAGCCCCGAGGGTGCGGACATCGCCAAGGGCGGCGAGCTCTTCCGTACGAACTGCGCGCAGTGCCACAACTTCACCGGCAAGGGCGGCGCGCTGACGCACGGCAAGTTCGCGCCGAGCCTTGAGGGTGTCGACCCCAAGCACATCTACGAGGCCATGCAGACGGGCCCGCAGAACATGCCGTCCTTCCCCGACACCACGCTGTCGGAGAAGAACAAGAAGGACATCATCGCGTACCTCAACGCGGTCAACGGTGACGACACCGAGAGCCCCGGCGGTCTGGAGCTGGGCGGCCTCGGGCCGGTCAGTGAAGGCCTCTTCGGCTGGATCTTCGGTCTTGGCGCCCTGGTCGCCGTCGCCGTCTGGGTCGCCGCTCGGACCGCAAAGGCCAAGAAGTCATGAGTAGCCAAGACATTCCAGAAGAGAACCTGCCCGCTGAGCAGGTCGACGAGCACGGGCACGGCGCGGTAGCCCTCGCGGACGAGACCAACCCGTTCGCGGACCCGGGCCTGCCGCCCCACGAGCCCCGCATCCAGGACATCGACGAGCGGGCCGCCAAGCGGTCCGAGCGCGTCGTCGCCATGCTGTTCACGTTGTCGATGCTGGCCACCGTCGGCTTCATCGCCTCGTACGTGGCGATCCCGAGGGACAAGTCGATCTTCGTCTTCCCGCTCGGGCACATCAGCGCGCTGAACTTCGCGCTGGGGATGACCCTCGGTGTGGCGCTGTTCGCGATCGGCGCGGGCGCGGTCCACTGGGCCCGCACCCTCATGTCCGACGTGGAGATCGCCGACCAGCGTCACCCGATCGAGGCGGAGCCCGAGGTCAAGGCCAAGGTCCTGGCCGACTTCAAGCAGGGCGCCAAGGAGTCCGCGCTCGGCCGCCGCAAGCTGATCCGCAACACGATGTTCGGCGCGCTGGCCCTGTTCCCGCTCTCCGGCGTCATGCTGCTGCGCGACCTGGGCCCGCTGCCCGGCACCAAGCTGCGCCACACGCTCTGGTCCAAGGGCAAGCTGCTCGTCAACATGAACACGAACGAGCCGCTGCGCGCCTCCGACGTCGCCGTCGGCTCGCTCACCTTCGCCAAGCCCGAGGGCCTGGAGGAGCACGACGAGGACTTCCAGCTCCAGATCGCCAAGGCGGCCCTGATGATCGTCCGGCTCCAGCCGGAGAACATCAAGGACAAGCGTGAGCTCGCCTGGTCACACGAGGGCATCGTGGCGTACTCGAAGATCTGCACCCACGTCGGTTGCCCGATCTCCCTGTACGAGCAGCAGACGCACCACGTGCTCTGCCCCTGCCACCAGTCCACCTTCGACCTCTCCGACGGTGCCCGAGTGATCTTCGGCCCGGCCGGTCACGCCCTGCCGCAGCTGCGCATCGGCGTGAACGAACAGGGCTACCTCGAAGCGCTCGGCGACTTCGAAGAGCCCGTCGGTCCTGCCTTCTGGGAGCGCGGATGAGCACTACCACCACTTCCGACTCGCGCCCCTCGCGCGAGAAGGCCCCGGCCGGCGAGAAAGTCGCCGACTGGGCCGACGGACGGCTCGGGATCTACTCCCTGGCCAAGTCCAACATGCGCAAGATCTTCCCCGACCACTGGTCGTTCATGCTGGGTGAGATCTGCCTCTACAGCTTCATCATCATCATCCTCACGGGTGTGTACCTGACGCTGTTCTTCCACCCGTCGATGAACGAGGTCACGTACCACGGCAGCTATGTCCCCCTGCAGGGACAGCTGATGTCCGAGGCGTTCAACTCGACCATGCACATCTCCTTCGAGGTGCGCGGTGGTCTGCTGGTCCGGCAGATCCACCACTGGGCGGCGCTGATCTTCCTCGCCGGCATGTTCGTGCACATGATGCGCGTGTTCTTCACGGGTGCGTTCCGCAAGCCGCGTGAGGTCAACTGGCTGTTCGGCTTCCTGCTGTTCGTCCTGGGCATGTTCACCGGCTTCACCGGTTACTCGCTCCCGGACGACCTGCTCTCCGGCACCGGTGTCCGCTTCATGGAGGGCGCGGTCCTGTCCGTGCCGGTCGTCGGCACGTACCTGGCGTTCTTCCTCTTCGGCGGGCAGTTCCCGGGCGGCGACTTCGTCGCGCGGTTCTACTCGGTCCACATCCTGCTGCTGCCGGGCATCATGCTCGGCCTGGTGGTCGGCCACCTGATCCTGGTCTTCTACCACAAGCACACGCAGTTCGCGGGCCCCGGAAAGACGAACAACAACGTCGTCGGCATGCCGCTGCTGCCGGTCTACATGGCCAAGGCCGGAGGCTTCTTCTTCCTGGTCTTCGGTGTCATCGCGGCCATCGCGGCGATCGCCTCGATCAACCCGATCTGGTCCATGGGCCCCTACCGTCCGGACATGGTGTCCACGGGAGCCCAGCCCGACTGGTACATGGGATTCTCCGAGGGTCTGATCCGTGTCATGCCGGGCTGGGAGATCAACCTCTGGGGTCACACGCTCGTCCTCGGCGTGTTCATCCCGCTGGTGATCTTCCCGCTGGTCCTGGTCGCGATCGCGGTCTACCCGTTCATCGAGTCCTGGGTCACCGGCGACAAGCGTGAGCACCACATCCTGGACCGCCCGCGCAACGTCCCGACCCGGACCGCGTTCGGCGCCGCGTGGATCAGCTGGTACTTCGTCCTGCTCGTCGGTGGTGGCAACGACATCTGGGCCACGCACTTCCACCTGTCGATCAACTCGATCACCTGGTTCGTGCGCATCGGCTTCTTCGTCGTGCCGGTCATCGTGTTCGTCATCACCAAGCGTGTCTGCCTCGGCCTCCAGCGCCGCGACAAGGACAAGGTGCTGCACGGTCGCGAGTCGGGCATCATCAAGCGCCTGCCGCACGGTGAGTTCATCGAGGTGCACGAGCCGCTCAGCCAGGAGGCCCTGCACACGCTCACCGCGCACGAGCAGTACCAGCCCGCCGAGATCGGCGCGACGGTCGACGAGAACGGTGTCGAGCGCAAGGTGAAGGGCTCGGAGCGGCTGCGCTCCAAGCTCAGCGAGGGCTTCTACGGGGAGGAAAGCCAGATCCCCAAGCCCACGGTCGAGGAGTACAAGGAGATCACGAGCGGCCACGGCCACCACTGATCTTCCGACCGGTTGACCGGTTTTTACTGATCGCCACGGCGAGAGCCTCCGTCCATTGCCTGGACGGAGGCTCTTTGCCGTCTCCGGGCCTGGATAGGGTGTTCCCATCTACACAAGGAGTCCCTTTGCCGGGACGACGGACCCAGGAGCGGCTTATGAGCGCTGTGAACCCCGCTGGAGGCAACACCGCGGCGGGCCGTTCCTGGCCCGTGGTGCTGAACGGCCTGCTCGAGGGCCGCGACCAGAGCGCGGACGACACGGCCTGGGCGATGGACCGGATCATGAGCGGCGAGGCGACGGACGCGCAGATCGCCGGGTTCGCGGTGGCGCTGCGGGCCAAGGGCGAGACGGTCGAGGAGATCTCCGGTCTCGTCCGGACGATGTACGAGCACGCCAATGTGATCGAGGTGCCGGGGGACACGGTCGACATCGTCGGTACGGGCGGTGACGGCGCGAAGACGGTGAACATCTCCACGATGTCGTCGATCGTCGTGGCCGGGACCGGCGCCAAGGTCGTCAAGCACGGCAACCGGGCCGCGTCCTCCGCGTCCGGTGCCTCGGACGTCCTGGAGAAGCTCGGCGTCAATCTGGACCTGACGACGAAGCGGGTGGCCGAGGTCGCGGAGGAGGCCGGGATCACCTTCTGCTTCGCGGTGAAGTTCCACCCGGCGCTGCGTCATGTCGCGGCGGCGCGGGGGCAGTTGGGGATCCGGACCACGTTCAACGTGCTGGGTCCGCTGACGAACCCGGCGCGGGTGAAGGCACAGGCCGTCGGGGTCGCGGACCTGCGGATGGCGCCGATCGTGGCGGGCGTGTTCGCCGAGCGCGGCAACTCCTCGCTCGTCTTCCGAGGCGACGACGGCCTGGACGAGCTGACCACCACCGCGACGTCCCGGGTCTGGATCGTCCGCGACGGCAAGGTCACCGAGGAGCGCTTCGACCCGCGTGACGTCGGCCTCGAACTCGTCCCCGTGGAGGCCCTGCGCGGCGCCGACGCGTCCTACAACGCGGACGTCGCCCGTCGCCTGCTCAACGGCGAGACGGGGCCCGTACGGGACGCCGTGCTCCTGAACTCCGCGGCGGCCCTCGTCGCCCTGTCCCCGACCGACGCACCGCTCGCGGACCAGCTCCGCGCCGCGATGACCAAGGCGGCGGAAGCGATCGACTCGGGGGCGGCGAAGCGAACGCTGGAACGCTGGGTGGCAGCGAGCCAGTCGTAGTCTGCCCGTCTGCCCGTCTGCCCGTCCGCCCGCGGGCCGGCGGGACTTGCCGAAAACCCCTGGCACACCCATCCTCCACGGATGCCGGTCCCGTACAGCTCGGGCGGTCCGAATCACTCACCAGAAAGGCATGACCCGTGTTTGTCT
>NZ_JBEYFS010000182.1:0-24694 GCF_040634475.1 Streptomyces sp. NPDC007095 | reverse complement strand
TCTGGCGTTGATTTTTGGCACGCTGTTGAGTTCTCAAGGAACGGACGCTTCCTTTGTACTCACCCTCTCGGGCTTTCCTCCGGGCGCTTCCCTTCTGCGTTTCCAACCTTACCAGATCCGTTTTCCGTTCCGTTTCCGGTCGGAATTCATTTCCGGTGGCCGTTGGAGGGCCTTTGCCTATTCGATCGCCTTCCGGCTCTCTTTCGGCGAGTCCGACTTTATCAGAAGTTTCTGACCGGTCTTACCGGCTGCTCAGTCCTGAATAATCGGGAGGTGCTTCTCGGGAATCGCATTCACAAGAAGCTGACAGATCCCAACTGCCACCGTCTGGAGTTGTCCAGCTCTAGGCAACTGTTCGAATCTACCTCCCCACCGGCTCCGTGTCAACGGCTCCTGTGGGGCGAAGAGGAGACTAGCAGGTCAACGGGGGTGAACGCACATCAGGCGGCCGTCGGAAGAGTCGCGCTGCGCTCGGACTCGTCGACGTCACCGGTGTCGCCGGCCCGTACTGCGCGACCGCCCAGGACATAGACGTACGCGAGGAAGGCCAGTTCAGCGGCGATTCCTATGCCCACACGGGCCCAGGTGGGGAGACCGGACGGGGTGACGAAGCCTTCGATCGCGCCCGAGACGAAGAGGATCAGAGCCAGGCCGATCGCCATACCGAGAGCGGCGCGTCCCTCTTCGGCGAGTGCCGTGCGGCGCGAGCGGGGACCTGGGTCTATCAGGGTCCATCCCAGTCGCAGACCGGTGCCCGCCGCCACGAAGACGGCGGTCAGCTCCAGGAGGCCGTGCGGAAGGATCAGGCCCAGGAAGGTGTCGAGGCGGCCCGCCGACGACATCAGGCCTATGCCCACGCCGAGGTTGAGCATGTTCTGGAAGAGGATCCAGAGAACCGGTAGCCCCAGAAAGATGCCCAGGACCAGGCACATCGCGGCGGCCTGGGCGTTGTTCGTCCAGACCTGGGCCGCGAAGGACGCGGCCGGGTGGCTCGAGTAGTAGGTCTCGTACTCGCCGCCGGGGCGTGTGAGCTGGCGCAGCTGGCTGGGGGCCGCGATCGAGGACTGGACCTCGGGGTGCGTGCCTATCCACCATCCCAGGACGACGCCGACCAGGGTCGACAGGAGCGCCGTGGGGACCCACCAGTGGCGTGATCGGTATACCGCCGCCGGGAAACCGTGCGTGAGGAAGCGGGTGACATCGCGCCACGAAGCGCGGCGGTTGCCCGTCACGGCCCCACGCGCGCGTGCCACCAGTTGGCTCAGACGTCCGGTGAGCTGCGGATCCGGCGCGCTGGACTGGATCAGGGAGAGGTGCGTGGCCGTACGTTGATACAAGGCGACGAGTTCGTCGGCCTCGGCTCCCGTGAGCCGGCGTTGGCGGCGCAGCAGGGCGTCGAGACGGTCCCACTCTGCGCGGTGGGCGGACACGAAGACGTCGAGGTCCATCGGTTCTGCTGCTCCTCGTCCTCTCGTACTGCGTGTCAGCTTGTCGTACTGCGGCGCGATGTGCCCTCAGCTTGGCAGACTGACCGTTCTCAGGGCAGGTCAGGGGAAGGACGGCGAGTGTGAGTGAGCTAGTGACGGGCGAGGCGGTGGCGCTGGAGCTGCGCCCCGCGAAACTGCCGAGCCGGGCGCTGGCCGTGCTGCTCGATCTGGCCGTGTCGATGACCGCCTATTTGATCGTCACCATCGGCCTGCTGGCCGCGACGGCGGCCTTGGACGATGCGGCGCGGATCGCGGTGTCGATCGCGAGCTTCGTTCTGCTGCTGGTGGGCGGCCCGATCGCGGTGGAGACACTCAGTCACGGCCGTTCGCTGGGGAAGCTGGCCTTCGGGCTGCGGGTGGTGCGGGACGACGGCGGGCCCATCCGGTTCCGGCACGCGTTGGTGCGTGGTGCGATCGGTGTGGTCGAGATTCTGATGACGTTCGGCATCATCGCGTGCATCGCCTCGCTCGTGTCGGCTCGGGGACGGCGGCTCGGTGACGTGTTCGCGGGGACCCTCGTCGTGCGGGAACGCATTCCCGTCGGACATACAGCCTTCGTGCCTCCGCCACCGCCCTGGCTGGCGGGACGGTTCTCCGGACTTGATCTGTCGGCCGTGCCGGACGGCTTGTGGCTGGCCATTCGTCAGTACCTGACGCGGATGCGGCAGCTGGACCCTCAGGTCGGCGGGGCGATGGCGGAGCGGCTCGCGTCCGATCTGGCCGCCCATACGGGGGCTCCGGCGCCGCAGGGGGTGCCGGCGGCCGCCTATCTGGCGGCCGTGGTGCAGGAACGGCAGGCTCGTGACGCTCGGCGGGCCTTCGGCGGCGGGAGCGCTCCGGCGGTGCCCGGGGCCCCGGACGGGTTCGTCGCCGGGGTGCCCGGCGCGGGCGGCGGTCCTGTCATGGGGCAGCCAGGCGCTCACTTCTATCCGCAGGCGGGTGCCTCCTGGCCCGCTTCGGCGCGGGACCCGTATCCCTCGGCGTCCCGGGCCTCGGAGGGTCCGGCAGCGTCGGCGCAGCAGGCGCCGCCCGCGGTACCGCGGGACGAGCCGGTCGAACGCCCGTCGACCGGGTTCGCGCCGCCCGCCTGAACCCGCTCCGAACCGTGTCCCGGCGTCGTCAGGCGAAGACCGACGGCGGGGATTCGAGGTGCTCGAGCTCCATGCCAGGTGCCGCCAGGACCACGTCTCCCGCGAGGTGCACGGCGTACTGATCCCCCGTGTCCAGGGCTGTGACCTGGTATTCGTCCACGGCCAGGGGGCCGTTGTCAGTGGCGTGTGTTTCTCTCGAGATCAAGGCCCAGGACTGGTCGACGGTGCGCGGGGCGAGGACCGGGTCGGTGAAGGCGACGAGGCGTACACGGGTTGCGGGGGCATCGGGGGTGAGGCGCAGGAGACGGGCAGTGGCGACGAGGAAGGCGGGGGATGTGCCGGTGAAGGCGTGGGCGCGGACGTTACCTTCGGTGGCCTCGGTGCCGGTGGGGTCGGTGCGGACCCACGTCACACCGTCGAGGGCGGCGGCACGCACCTGCCAGCTCGCGGCGTGCAGTTCGAGACGGATGGGGCGGCCGAGCTCGTCGAGGGCGAGGTCGACGGAGCCGGCATGGTCGCCGGAAGGGGTGGTCAGTTGGGAGACATAGCGCCAGCCGGAGGGGCCGGGCGCGCAGTGGAAGTGTTCTTCGGCGAGGGGGGTGTGATCGTGCGGATCATGGAGCGAATAACGACCGCGGGGCATGGGCGTTCAGGTCCTCATCGGGGACAGGCCCCCGCCACGGGGGCAGGGGCCTGCTGACATCCGTACGCCGAGCGGTGGTACCGCTGCTCGGCGGGGTGCTCAGTAGCGGTAGTGGTCCGACTTGTACGGGCCCTCGACCTCTACGCCGATGTACGCGGCCTGCTCCGGGCGGAGCGTGGTGAGCTTGACACCGAGGGCGTCGAGGTGGAGGCGGGCGACCTTCTCGTCGAGGTGCTTGGGCAGCACGTAGACGTCGGTCGGGTACTCGTCGGGCTTGGTGAACAGCTCGATCTGGGCCAGGGTCTGGTCCGCGAACGAGTTGGACATCACGAACGAGGGGTGGCCGGTGGCGTTGCCCAGGTTCAGCAGGCGGCCCTCGGACAGGACGATGATCACCTTGCCGTCGGGGAACTTCCACGTGTGGACCTGCGGCTTGACCTCGTCCTTGACGATGCCCGGGATCTTCGCGAGGCCGGCCATGTCGATCTCGTTGTCGAAGTGGCCGATGTTGCCCACGATCGCCTGGTGCTTCATCTTGGCCATGTCCGAGGCCATGATGATGTCCTTGTTGCCGGTCGTGGTGACGAAGATGTCGCCCTTGTCGACGACCTCGTCGAGGGTCGTGACCTGGTAGCCGTCCATCGCCGCTTGCAGGGCGCAGATCGGGTCGATCTCGGTGATGACCACGCGGGCGCCCTGGCCGCGCAGGGACTCCGCGCAGCCCTTGCCCACGTCGCCGTAGCCGAGGACGACTGCGGTCTTGCCACCGATGAGGACGTCGGTGGCACGGTTGATGCCGTCGATCAGGGAGTGGCGGCAGCCGTACTTGTTGTCGAACTTCGACTTGGTGACGGCGTCGTTCACGTTGATCGCCGGGAACAGGAGGGTGCCGTCGCGGTGCATCTCGTAGAGACGGTGGACACCGGTCGTGGTCTCCTCGGTCACGCCGCGGATCTCCGAGGCGAGCTGGGTCCACTTCTGCGAGCCGTCGGTGATGGTGCGGTGCAGGAGTTCGAGGACGAAGCGGTGCTCCTCGGACTCGGCGGTGTCGACGGACGGGACCTTGCCGTCCTTCTCGTACTCGACGCCCTTGTGGACGAGGAGGGTGGCGTCACCACCGTCGTCCAGGATCATGTTCGGGCCGCCGGTGGGGGTGTTCGGCCAGGTCAGGGCCTGCTCCGTGCACCACCAGTACTCCTCCAGGGTCTCGCCCTTCCAGGCGAAGACCGGGACGCCCTGCGGGTTGTCGGGCGTACCGTTCGGACCGACCGCGATGGCGGCGGCGGCGTGGTCCTGGGTGGAGAAGATGTTGCAGGAGGCCCAGCGGACCTCGGCGCCGAGGGCGACCAGGGTCTCGATGAGGACGGCGGTCTGCACCGTCATGTGCAGGGAGCCGGTGACGCGGGCGCCCGCGAGGGGCTGCGTGGCGGCGTACTCCTTGCGGATCGACATCAGGCCGGGCATCTCGTGCTCGGCGAGGGTGATCTCCTTGCGGCCGAACTCGGCCAGGGAGAGGTCGGCGACCTTGAAGTCCTGTCGGTTGTCGACAGTCGTCATTGCGAGCTGCTCCTCGTGGTCTGGATTGGGGCGAGGTGGATACGGCTGTCTGCGCGGCGCGGACATACGCATGCCCGAGCAGGGCACGGACGTGCCCCACAGCAGGACACAGGTGTGCCTGGTGCGCGCAGCGCAGTCCGTCGGAGGCCCTCTCTCCCTCGGCCGGTCCGCGGTGGGACCGCCCGACCGCCATCAGCAGCGACGTCTGGCTCAGCCACCAAGCTACACCGGTCGCCCCGGGCCGCCCCAGTCCGGCTCCGGCCAACGGACGTTCCCGGACAAGGTGTGGGGCTCGTCTTCGGGCGGGTGGGTGCCGGGCGGGTCAGTGTTCGGACGGTGTCTGGGCGGGGCCCCCGGGGGTCGCTTCGGGGTTGGGGCCCTTCGCGGCCTCCGCCTCGCTGTAGATGTCCGGTTCCAGGTAGATCACGCGGGCGATCGGGACGGCGGCGCGGATGCGGGACTCCGCGGCGTTGATCGCGGTGGCGACCTCGGCGGCCGTGTCGTCGTGCTGGACGGCGATCTTCGCGGCGACCAGGAGCTCCTCCGGGCCGAGGTGGAGTGTGCGCATGTGGATGATGCCGGTGACCGTGTGGCCGTCGACGATCGAGGCCTCGATCTTCTTGACCTCTTCGACGCCCGCGGCCTCGCCCAGCAGGAGGGACTTGGTCTCGGCGGCGAGGACCAGCGCGATCAGGATGAGCAGGATGCCGATGCAGAGCGTGCCGATGCCGTCCCAGACGCCGTCGTCCGTGAGCAGGGCGAGGCCGACGCCGCCGAGGGCGAGGACCAGACCGATGAGCGCGCCGAAGTCCTCCAGGAGGACGACCGGCAGCTCGGGGGCCTTGGCGCGGCGGATGAACTGCGACCAGGAGTGCGTGCCCCGCAGTTCGTTGGACTCCTTGATGGCCGTGCGGAAGGAGAAGCCCTCGGCGATGATCGCGAACACCAGGACGCCCACCGGCCAGTACCAGTGCTCGATCTGGTGCGGGTGCTTGATCTTCTCGTAGCCCTCGTAGACGGCGAACATGCCGCCGACCGAGAAGAGGACGATCGAGACGAGGAAGGCGTAGATGTAGCGCTCGCGGCCGTAGCCGAAGGGGTGCTGGGGGGTCGCCTCGCGCTGGGCCTTTTTGCCGCCGATCAGGAGCAGGGCCTGGTTGCCGGAGTCTGCGAGCGAGTGGACGCCCTCGGCGAGCATCGAGGACGAACCGCTGAAGGCGAACGCCACGAACTTCGATGCCGCGATCGCGAGATTGGCGCCGAGTGCCGCCACGATCGCTTTGGTGCCGCCTGAAGCGCTCATGTGCTCCTGCTGTCCCTTCGTACGCCGTCCGGGCCCCGTTCGTACCCTCGTACGCCGGTCCGGGCTTTGCCCGCCCTTTGCGGTGGGCCATTGTTGCAGCCCGGTCCGACGGCGGTACGTCTGGCCGTCACAGTCGCCTCGTCAGGCCACCACTGTCGCACGGAAGATCGTGCCGGACCCGGACACCTCCGCCTTTTCTCCCGCCGGTACGAAGACCGACTCACCGGGGGCGAGCGGGTTGCCGTCGGCGCGTACGGAACCCGCCGTGCAGAGCAGGATCTGTGGGGTGTCGCGCGTGAGGTCGTGCGGGGCGGCGCCCTCCGCGAGGGTGTACCGGGAGAGGCGGAACTCGTCGATGGGGGTCGCGTAGACCTCCTCGCCGTCGGGGGACGCCTCCGGGCGCAGGACGCCGGGGTCGCTCGCCTCGAAGCGGACGATGCGCAGGAGTTCGGGGACGTCGACGTGCTTGGGGGTCAGGCCGCAGCGCAGGACGTTGTCGCTGTTGGCCATGATTTCGACGCCGAGGCCGTTCAGATAGGCGTGCGGGACGCCGGCGCCGAGGAACAGAGCCTCGCCGGGCTGGAGTTGGACGTAGTTGAGGAGCATCGCGGCGATCACGCCGGGGTCGCCCGGGTAGTGGTGGGCGATGTCGGCGTAGGGGGCGTAGGCGCCGCCGAGACGGTCGCAGGCGGCCGCGGCCTCCGTGACCGTGTGGGCCATGTCGTCGGGGTCCGCGCTCAGCACCGCCGTCAGGACCTCGCGCAGCGCCGCGTCCTGAGGGTGGGCGTGCAGGAGGTCGACGTACGGCTTGAGGGAGTCGACGTCCAGGCGCGCGAGCACGTCGGCGGCCTCGTCGGGGCTGCGGAAGCCGCACAGGCCGTCGAACTCGGTGAGGGCGCAGATCAGTTCGGGCTTGTGGTTGGCGTCCTTGTAGTTGCGGTGCGAGGCGGTTATCGGGATGCCGCGGCGCTCCTCGTCCTCGTACCCCTCCCTCGCCTGTTCGAGGTTGGGGTGCACCTGGAGGGAGAGCGGTGCGCCCGCGGCGAGGATCTTGAGCAGGAACGGCAGGCGGGGGCCGAACTTGGCGACGGCCGCACGGCCGAGTTCCTTCTCGGGGTCCTCGCCGATGACCTCGTCGAGGGGACCGCGCGCCGTGCGGGAGGGAGCGCCCGGGTGGGCGCCCATCCACATCTCCGCCTGCGGTTCACCGGTCGGCTCGACGCCGAGCAGCCGCGGGATGGCGGTGGTCGAGCCCCAGGCGTAGGGGCGGACGGTGTTGTCGAGGCGGTCCATGTGTGTCGTTCTCTCCGTACGTGCGCTGCGCTGGTCAAGAGTCCCGGTCGGCCGGGGCCGGTCGGGATGCCCGGCTACAAGATCAGGCCCCTGAAGCGAGCGCCAGGTAAACGGCGGCGAAATCCGTGACGGCGATCAGTTCCGCGAGGGTTTCGAGGTCGCCGCCCTCCTCGGGTTCGAGCTCGCTGATCGCGGTGTCGTGGCTGAGGGCCAGCTCGCGGGCGGCGGGCCCGGCGGTGAGGCCGCCGGCCGGGCGGTCGCGCAGGAGGACCACGCGTGCGTGGAGGACCTGCTGCTCCTCGACGCGGTCGCGGAAGAAGTCGTCGGGGTCGGCGGCCGCGGCCAGCGCGCCCGAGAGCAGGACGCTGTGGGCGGCGAGCGCTTCGGGGAGTTCCGCGGTGAGGGCGGGGCGGCCGGCCAGTTCCGCGAGCGCGGCGGTGAAGCGGCGGCCCGCGGGGCCCGCGGAGGTGCCCTCCGTCCAGATCACCGGGAGTGCTTCGGCGAGCTCGGCGGCGAGCGTCTTGGCCGGGTTGCTGTACGGCGCGATGGCCGGGCCGCAGCGTTCGGCGACGCGGTCGAGGCGGTCGGCGACCTTCTCCAGCGCCTCGGGCGGGGCGGAGACCAGGCCGGTGCGGTCCAGCAGTGCGAGCAACGGGGTGAGCAGGGCCCACAGGACGCCGGGGGCGGAGGCCGCGAGAGGTTCGATCGGTTCGTACGGGGCGGTCGCCATCGGTACGAACAGGCCGTGCGTGCCCTGCACCACCTCCACGATCGGGGTGCCGGCGGGGGCCACCGCTACGACGGAGCAGCCGCGCCGGTATGCCTGCTCGACCAGGAGTTCGAGGCCTGGTTCGCTGCCGTCGGGGGTGGCGATCAGCAGGAGGTCCACCGGGCCCGCCCAGCCGGGCAGCTCCCAGCGGAGGGCGCCGGAGGCGGGGGCGACGCCGGTGGGGGTGAGCCGGGTGATGGGGCAGCTGGCTCCGGCGAGTGTGCCGAGCAGTTCGGCGACGCCGGTGGCGGCCAGGCCGGGGCCGGCGATCAGGACGGCGCGTGGGCGGCCGTCCGGCTTCAGTTCCGCGATTCCGGCTTCCGTGGCGTGCCGGACCGCGGTACGCACGCGGGCGCCGGCCTCCGCGGCGCCCCGGAGCAGCTCGCGACGGTCGGCGCGGGCGAGCGCCTCTGGGTCGTCGAGCAGCGATTCGTCGAGCATGGGTCGGCAGCCTCCCGATCGCCGGTGTGTTGCCTCTGTCGCCTGATTCGCCTGTGGGGTGGGTGTCGCCGGTGGGGGTGTTTACCCGGGGCGGCGGGCCTCGTCGACGAGGAGTACGGGGATGCCGTCCCGGACCGGGTAGGCGAGACCGCAGTCCTGGCCCGTGCAGAGCAGCTCGCTCTCCTGCTCCTTGAGCGGGGCGTGGCAGGCCGGGCAGGCGAGGATCTCCAGGAGGCCGGCTTCGAGCGGCATGGGGTGTCCTTTCGAACAAGGTGGATGCGGCCTGGTCAGCGTACCGCTGTGGGGGGTGGGGTGCCGGGGTGTGTGGACGTGGTGATTTCGCCCCCGCCGCCCCTACCCGACCCATCCCCAGGTGCTCCGCCCCCTCACCCCCGCCAGGGGCGCTGCGCCCCCTGGACCCCCGCATCGGCCTGAACGGCCTCGTCCTCAAACGCCGGACGGGCTGAATGGCGCGGGCCGGGGTGGGTGGGACATCGGCCTCCCACCTCAGCCTCAAACGCCGGACAGGCTGAAGGTATGGAGGCCGGGGCGGGTGGACGGGGGTGGGTGGGACATCGGCCTCCCACCTCGGCCTCAAACGCCAGACAGGCTGAAGGTATGGAGGCCGGGGCGGGTGGACCGGGGCGGGTGGGACATCGGCCTCCCACCTCAGCCTCAAACGCCAGACAGGCTGAAGGTATGGAGACCGGGGCGGGTGGGGTTCGGTCTTTGGCCTTGTCCTCACGCGCCGGGTGGGGGTTGGCTTTCGGCCCCGGCCCCGGGCTGGCAACGCCGTGTGGGCCGGGGCTTTCGGGGGCGCGGGGAACTGCGCGGTCAGCCCCCACCCGTCCGCGGACGAAGCACTCCGCCTCGGGACGCGGGGAACCGCGCGAGCGGATCCCCGCGCACCCCGGTCGAACAACCGTCGGGGGGAAACGGCACCCGGGGTGTTCAGCCCCTGATGATTTCCAGGATCTCGTCGCGTACCTTCGCCATCGTCGGCTCGTCCTTCGCCTCGGCGTTCAGGCGGAGGAGGGGCTCCGTGTTGGAGGGGCGGACGTTGAACCACGAGTCGTCCGAGGTGACGGTCAGACCGTCGAGCTCGTCGATGGTGACACCCTCGCGGCCCTCGTACGCGGCCTTGATCGCGGCGAGACGGGCCGCCTGGTCGTCGACCGTGGAGTTGATCTCGCCGGAGCCGACATAGCGGTCGTACTCGGCGACGAGCTCGGAGAGCGGGCCGTCCTGGCCGCCGAGGGCGGCGAGGACGTGCAGGGCGGCCAGCATGCCCGTGTCGGCGTTCCAGAAGTCGCGGAAGTAGTAGTGCGCGGAGTGCTCGCCGCCGAAGATCGCGCCTGTGCGGGCCATCTCGGCCTTGATGAAGGAGTGGCCGACGCGGGTGCGGACCGGGGTGCCGCCGTGCTCGCGGACGACCTCGGGCACCGACCAGGAGGTGATGAGGTTGTGGATGACCGTGCCGCCGCCGTGCTTGCCGAGTTCGCGAGCGGCGACCAGGGCGGTGATCGCGGACGGGGAGACCGGGTCGCCGTTCTCGTCGACGACGAAACAGCGGTCCGCGTCTCCGTCGAAGGCGATGCCGATGTCGGCGCTCTCCTCGCGCACGCGCTGCTGGAGGTCCACGATGTTCGCCGGGTCCAGCGGGTTCGCCTCGTGGTTCGGGAACGTGCCGTCCAGTTCGAAGTACATGGGTACGAGGTCGAGGGGAAGGTCCTCGAAGACCGTCGGCACCGTGTGCCCGCCCATGCCGTTGCCCGCGTCGACCACGACCTTCAGGGGGCGGATGTGGGTCAGGTCGACGAGCGAGCGGAGGTACGCCGAGTAGTCCTCCAACGTGTCACGCTGCGTGATCGTTCCTGGTGTCGCGTCGGAGGCCGGGAGGCCCGAGTCGAGCCAGGATTCGACGAGTTCGCGGATCTCGGCCAGGCCGGTGTCCTGTCCGACCGGGGCGGCGCCCGCGCGGCACATCTTGATGCCGTTGTACTGGGCGGGGTTGTGCGAGGCCGTGAACATGGCGCCCGGCAGGTTGAACGCACCGGACGCGTAGTACAGCTGATCGGTGGAGCACAGGCCGATTTCGGTCACGTCGACACCGCGTGCCGCGGCTCCGCGTGCGAAGGCGCGCGACAGGCCGGGCGACGAGGGCCGCATGTCGTGCCCGATCACGATGGCGTCCGCTCCGGTCACCTGGACGAAGGCCGCCCCGAACAGCTCGGCCATCGACTCGTCCCACTGGTCCGGGACCACCCCGCGTACGTCGTACGCCTTCACGAGCTGCGACAGATCAGCAGTCACGGCCAACCTTCCAGAAGTCCACTTCGGTCGCCCCAAACTACCCGTACCGGCTGACAGCCCGCCGTGAAGGGGCCGATCGGACGCTCACCCGTCATCTGGGAGCCCCGAACGTCACCCGGGGGTAACGCGCGGGGTCGAATCCGGCCGTCAGGGCAGCATCCAGCCGAGGACCGGTGAACTCTGGCCCAGCACGATCAGGCACATGATCAGCAGCAGCCCGGCGCTCCACGGGAGCACTTTGCGCAGCAGGTCGCCCTCACGGCCCTCGAGCCCGACCGCCGCGCACGCGATGGTCAGGTTCTGCGGCGAGATCATCTTGCCGAGCACTCCGCCCGAACTGTTGGCGGCGGCGAGCAGTTCGGGAGACAGCCCCGACTCGTGGGCCGCGCTCACCTGGAGGGCACCGAAAAGGGCGTTCGCCGAGGTGTCGGAGCCGGACACCGCCACGCCGAACCAGCCCAGAACGGGTGACAAGAAGGCGAGCCCCGCTCCGGCCGCCGCCACGAAGTGGCCGATCGTGGCCGCCTGTCCGGAGAGGTTCATGACGTAGGCGAGGGCCAGCACGGACGTCACGGTCAGGATCGCGAACCTCAACTCGTGTACCGTCGCCGCCCATTCCTCGACCGCCACACGCGCGTGCACCCCGAGTACGACGGCCGTGCACAGTCCGGCGAGCAGGACGAGGGTGCCGCCGGTCGACACGAGCGGGAGCGTGAGGACATTGCCCCCGACGGGCTTGCCCTCGGGGGTGACGACGTCGAGGAAGGGCCAGTCGTACGTACGGGTCGCGTGCGCCAGCCGGTCCTTGACCGCCGGAATCTGGGCGATCGAGAAGATGACGACGATCAGCGCGTACGGGGCGTACGCGCGCGCGACCTCGGGGCGCGGGTCCTCCTGGTCCAGGTCCTCGCTGCGTACGCCGGTCAGGACCGCCGCTCGTACGGGCTCGGCGGCGGGCCTGCGCGCGTGCGGTACGGCGACCAGGGCGGCGGCGCCCGCCAAGGACGCGCCGATGTCGGCGAGTTGCGCGGAGACGTAGTTCGAGGCGGCGAACTGGGCGGCGGCGAAGGCGACTCCGCACACCAGGGCGGGCACCCAGGTCTCCCGCAGCCCGCGCCGGCCGTCGACCAGCCCGACGAGTACAAGGGGCACGACGAGGGCCAGCAGCGGGGTCTGACGGCCGACCACGGAGGCGACGGAATCCAGTGGCAGGCCGGTGACTTGGGCGAGTGTGACGACCGGTGTGCCCATCGCGCCGAAGGCGACCGGTGCGGTGTTGGCGACGAGTGCCACCACGGCCGCGCGCACCGGGTCGAAGCCGAGCGCGACCAGCATCACCGAACAGATCGCGACGGGCGCGCCGAAGCCCGCGAGTGTTTCCAGGAGCGCGCCGAAGCAGAACGCGACGACAAGTGCCTGGATGCGCGGGTCGTCGGACAGCCGCCCGAACGAGCGGCGCAGGACGTCGAAGTGCCGGGTGCGGACGGTCATCCGGTACACCCACAGGGCGTTGACGACGATCCACAGGATGGGGAAGAGGCCGAAAACGGCCCCCTGGGCGGCGCTGGAGAGTGTCTGGCCGACCGGCATGCCGTATGCGAGCCAGGCGACCAGTGAGGCGGCCAGGAGGCCGATGAGTCCGGCCCGGTGCGCCTTCATGCGGACGCCGCCGAGCAGGACGAGGACGATGACGAGGGGCAGGGTCGCCACGAGGGCGGAGAGGCCCAGCGAGTCGGCCACGGGTTCCAGTTTCTGGACGTACACGGGCGCCTCCCCGGATTCCGCCACGCGGGGGATTCCGCGATGCGGAAAGCATTTTCTCGCGGACGGGAAAATGGTCGTGTCCGCGACAAGCCCTCGTCAATGGGCGTGCACGACTCGATGGAGCCGATGGAGGAAGCTCAGTGGGGTCGCCCCTGGATACGCCCCTGGATACGGAGGGGGCGGACGCTCAGTTGTCCGGCGAGCGCAGCACCCGTAGGTGGCCGCGGCGCGCGACCTCCATCGGATCCGCCGAGCGGGCGCCGCCACCGGCCTCGGCGGTGCGCTGCTGCGGCCTGGCCGCCTCGCGCACCGCGTTGGCGAGCGCTTCCAGATCGTCACCGCTGGGGCGGGAGGGAGCGGAGGCGTCGGCGAGCCGGACGACCTCCCAGCCGCGCGGCGCGGTGAGGCGCTCGGAGTGCTCGGCACACAGGTCGTAGCAGTGGGGTTCGGCGTAGGTGGCGAGCGGGCCGAGGACCGCGGTCGAGTCGGCGTAGACGTACGTCAGCGTCGCGACGGCGGGGCGGCCGCAAGCGGTTCGCGAACAGCGACGTACAGGGCTCACGACGTTGGACGGTACCGCACTCTTGAGCGGGCCGCGACGACTCTCCCCCCGGTCACCCCACCGTGTCGTGCTGTGAGTCCGCCCACACAAGTCTTCGGACCGCCCGTTCTGACCTGGGGCGACATCCCGTGGCGAGATGCCGAACAGACCTGAATCCGGTCACCACTTGGTGCAAACCACGTCAATTGCCATGTGAGCGACGGTCCTGGAGTGATACGGAATCGAGCCCAAGCTTGGCTGGAATGGTCATCCTGCGACATCCGGAACGTGCGCCGGGCTTCCTGCCCCGGGCCGCGGGCCGCCGCGTGGGGGCCGGGCGCGCGGACCTCGTGGGGACTACTCTTCGTCAGTGATGGACACCCCCGTACCGCCCACCGCCGCCGCACCCGGGCCCCGCCGTCGTGATCGCCACGGAAGGGGCATGCGCGGCCCCGTCGCGCCGCCCCAGGTGCCGCTCGCCGCGAGCCGCGCCGAGGTCTTCGCGGACCTGGTGCAGGACTCCGTGGAGCGGCTGGAGCGGCGCTGGCCCCAACTCGCCGACATCGATTTCATGGTCCTCGAAGTGCCCCGCCTCGGCGGGGCAGGCGAGAGCTGGAGCGACGAGGCGGTGCCTCTGGGGGGCACGATCCCGGCGTTCGAGGACCATCCCGCGCGTGTGGTCGTCTACCGACGCCCGGTCGAGATCCGCACCAAGGGCCGCGACGAGCGCGCGGCGCTGGTGCACGAGGTCGTCGTGGAGCAGGTCGCGGAGTTGCTGGGACTGACACCGGAGACGGTGGACCCGCGCTACGGCGAGGACTGAGGCCCGCCCGAGCGCTACCGGGAGCACGGCCGGCGCGCCACCGGGTCCCCCTTGAGGACCCGGTGGATCACCCGTACGGAATCACTTCTTCAGCAGCACCGAAAGATCCTGGTCCGCCTCCGGCACCGCCACCGTCCCGCGGTCGTCCGGGAGGGTCTGGATCGTGAACCCCGGGACACCCTCCTGGGCGGAGGCGAGGGTCCGGGAGGCGTAGACGGGGCCTCCGGAGACGGGCTCGACCGTCAGGGCGTACGTCCCCTTGAGACCGGCCGGGACCGGTGCGTCGATGTCCTGGGTCGTACCGCCCTTGATCATGTACGTCTTCGTCGCCGCCGTACCGCCCTCGCTGCCGGCGGACGCGGTGACCTTGACCTGGGCGCTCCGGCCGGGGGCGGACAGGGCGAGCGTGGTGCCCTTGGAGCTGTTGTCGGCGACCGTCGCGCGCGCACCGACCGGGCTGGTGGCCGGGATGAACGCCATCTCCTGCTTGCTGCCCTTGCCGCGCACCACCTGCAGGGCCGCGACGACCGGTGCCGAGGTTCCGGTGGAGGTGAGCACCAGGGAGCCCGCCTCGCCGCGCGTGACGTCACCGAGGTCGGCCGCCGCGGTCATGCCGGCCTTGACGTGCAGCGTCTCGTTCCCGGCCGGTGTGATCAGGCCCGAGGGCGAGGCGAGGCGGATCTTCAGGTCGGCGTCCTGGTCGCCGGGTGCGAAGGCGACCAGCCGCACGGCCGTGGCGTCCTTGGGGATGCCCGGCATGACGAGGCTGCCCGCCGGGTCGGTGGAGGCGGCCAGCCAGTCCCCGCCGATCTTGTCGTCCAGGGCCTGGACAGCGGCGCCGACGCGACCGCTGCGGACGGTCACGTGGACGGTGAGGTCGGTCTGCTGCCCGCTCGCGAGCGTGCTCAGCAGGAGCGGCTCGCTGGCGTGCGGCTGGACCGTGATGCCCTCGCCCACGGTGGACTTGAGGGTGCCGTCCTTGCCGTACAGCTCGACGTCGACGACGGCCGCCGAGTCGTCGGGGTTGGTCAAGTGCACATAGTCGGTGCGGCCGGTGGCGGTGCTGACGCCCGGGAACCAGAACTCGGTGTCCGGGGCGGTGCAGTTGGTGCCGAGCAGACCGCGGCCGGTGCCCGCGGCGACCGCGGTGGTCTCCTGGACGGTCCAGCCGGGCGCGAACTTGCCCTCGGCGGTGCCGACGAGGGCGGGCGGCTCGGCTCCGGAGCCGTCACCCGTGGCCGGCTTACCGGGCTGCGCCGGCTTCAGGGCGGCCTTCACGGTCTTCTTGCCGGTCTTCTTGCCGCTCGCGGAGTCCGCCGACTCCTCGGCCGCGGCCTGCAGTTCGGCCTTGCCGCTGTCGGCGGCGCCCTGGGTGACGGGCGTGAACGACGTGTACGCCGTCTCCGCGATCTCGGAGGTGCTGGGCTGCGGGCAGAGGAGGCTGGTGCGCTCCACGGGCTGCTGGGTGGCCGCCTTGGCGCTGTTGTCGCCGGAGGCGGCCGGCGCGTTGAGCGAGGCGAATCCGGTGACGGCGGCGAGCGCGGTCGCGCCGGCGATCAGGGACAGGGTGGTGCGGTTCACTGCTGGCTCCCGTCGGGGCGCTCACTGTCGGTGCCGTGCGGCGGCTGCGGCGGCGTGTTCGGGTCGTAGGCGGCGTCGTAGCCCTGGCCGGTCCCGTCGTAGCCCTGGTACGTCTGCATCGGGTCGTACGGTGCCGTGCCCCCGTAGGCGTACGGGTCGTACTGGCCCGCCTGGTAGGGGTCCGCCTGGTACGGCTGCTCGTAGGTGCCCGCCGGGTACTGCTGCCGGCCCTGGTACTGCTCGCCGCCGTAGGTGCCGTACTCGGCGCCCGCGTAGGTCGATGAGTCCCACTCGTCGTACGCCTGCTGCTGCGGGACCGACGCGGGCGTCTGCTCGGCCTCCTCCTCCGGAGGAGGAAGGGCGCCCTCTTCCTGGACGGCCTGGTCGGACTGCTCCGCCTCGGCCTCGGCCTGGGCGCGCAGACGGCGGGCGCGGCGGCCCTCGCCCGTGGCGTCCTGGGCCGGGACGACCGGCTCCTCGGGGAGGTCGTCGTCGACGTCACGGCGCCGCCCGGGCAGGGCGAGGACCACAAGGACGACGGCGAGCGCGCCCTGGGCCCACAGCCAGCCGGTGTGGCTCATCGGGGCGTCGAAGGTGACGTCCAGCCTGCCGCCGCTCGCGGGCAGTTCGAAGCCCTGCGCCCAGCCGTCGACGGTGGTGCGGGTGAGCGGCTTTCCGTCCAGGGCCGCCGTCCAGCCCGCGTCGGCCGTGTCGGCGAGGCGCAGTACGCGGCCCTCTCCCCCGGAGGGGATGGTGGTGTGCAGTTCGACGGGTCCGGCGGCGATGGACAGGGCCTCGCCGGACTTGGGGACGATCGAGGCGCGCGAGACCTGGCTGTCCAGGCGCCACAGGGCGCTGCCGTCCTGCTGGCTGAGCCGGGTCAGGCCCGGGGTGGCGTCCAGGACGCGGCTCATCTCGCGGGGTGCGCCCTTGCGGACCAGGACGTAGCGCACGGCGAAGCCGCCGAGCTGGTTGGCCTGGTCGGCGCCGGAGCCCGCGACGAGGTTGGCGACGACCTTGTCGAGCTTCTTGTTCTCGCCGCCCTCGGCCGCGAGTTCACCGTCGCCCATGCGGGCGCCGGAGCCGCGGACGAGGGTGTAGCCGACACGGGCGCCGGAGTCGCTGTCGAGGACGAGGGTGCGGGCCTGGTCGCGGGTGCCGCTCTCCTCGGCGACGAACGCGGGCACCTGCACCGGGTCGCGGCGCTCCACGGGACCGTCGGCGCCGCCGAGGACCCATCCGGCTGCCACCAGCAGCGGGCCGGCGGCCGAGGCGAACGCGATGAGCGCGGCGACCGGCTGACGCCAGCCGAAGCTCTGCTCGGCCACCCGCGCGCGTGCCCCGTCGGCGCCGATCGTGGCGGCGGCGAGCAGCGCGAGGCCGTAGACGAGGGTGGCGGGTCCCGCCCAGGCCGACTTGTTGGACAGCACGGCGAAGACGAGCGCCACCAGGGCAACGGCCCAGGCGGCCCACACCGCTCGCTGCCGCTCGCTGCGCATCAGGGCGGCCAGGGCCGCCAGCACGATGCCGATGAGCATCAGCCCGCTGACCGTGCCGGGACCGCCGGGGCTGGCGCCGAGCAGGTCGAGCGCGGAGGCCGCGCTCGCGCCGTAGGGCATCCCGGCTTCCTTGAAGAACCCGAACGGGAGCAGCGTCAGCGACCAGGGGGCGAGGACCAGCAGCGGGGTGCCGAGCTGGGCCAGGAAACGCGGCCCATAAGCGGTGATCTCCTTTCGGCGCACTACGAGGAGGGCGATTCCGAGGACCAGCGCGATGGGCCACACGATCGGCGTGAACGCCGTGGTGAACGTGAGCAGGAGGGCGTACGCCCAGGTGGCACGCCAGCTGCCGCGCGCTCCGGAGGAGTGCGCCAGCCCGCTGGCGGCGATGCCCGCGCGCGCGATGAGCGGCAGCAGGATCGCGAGGAAGGCGGTGCCGATGCGGCCGCCGGCGAGGGCGCCGGCTGCGGCGGGCAGGAAGGCGTACGCCACTGACGCCCAGGCGCGCAGCAGGCGCGACTCGACGAGGGGGCGCGAGGCGAAGTACGCGGCGAAGCCGGCCAGCGGAACGGAGGCCACCAGGAGCACGGTGACCGCGAGCCCGGTGGAGCCGAGGAGCAGGGAGGACAGCAGGGCGACGAGCGCGAGGTACGGCGGCGCGGTCTCCGTGCCGCCGGCGCCCACCGGGTGCCAGCCGTCGGCGTAGCGCGACCACAGCTCGGAAGCGTCGGCGGGCGCGGGCAGCAGCGCGCCGCCCGCGAGCGACCCGCTGCCGAGCAGGCCGCGGCAGGCCAGGAGGGAGACGAACAGCAGCACCAGGAAGAGCATCGGGCCGGGGTTGCGGGCGATGCGCTTGAGCCGGGCGAACTGCTCGATCTGGAGGAAGTCGGCGTCGTCGCCGCCGGGTCCGGACTCGACCGCGCCGCCGTGCCGTCCGGCGCCGGTGGTGGCGTCGGGGTCGTCGCTGCCCATGAAGTTGCCCGCGACCTGCTCGACCGTGGCCCGCACGGTGGCGCCGGGCGGCGGGAACAGGGCGCGCAGCTCGCCCTTGTCGACCTGGGGGCGACCGCGTCTGCGGCGGCCCGCGAGGATCCGCTCGGGGCGCAGCAGGATGCCCAACAGGCCGCGGATCTCGTCTACGGCCTGTCCGGGGACCTTGCCCACGAGGTAGGCGACGGTGCGCAGCAGGGTGCCGAGGACGAGCCGGATCAGGATCCAGGGCAGCTGTGCCGTACGCGCGTTGACGAGGAGGGTGTAGACGGCGCCCGCCTTGTCGACCTTGTGCGGGGAGGCGGCGGTGCGGCCCACGCAGTCGACGGTGCGGCGCTCGCGGGAGGCGGCCTCGGCGTGCCGGACGACCGCTTCGGGGGCGACGAGGACGCGGTGCCCGGCGGCCTGGGCGCGCCAGCACAGGTCGACGTCGTCACGCATCAGGGGCAGTCGGCGGTCGAAGCCGCCGAGTTCCTCGAAGACGTCGCGCCGGATCAGCATGCCGGCGGTGGACACGGCGAGCACGGGGTGGACGTGGTCGTGCTGGCCCTGGTCCTGCTCGCGGCGGTCCAGGCCCGTCCAGCGGCGGCCGGAGTTGGCGATGGTGACGCCGACCTCCAGGAGCGCTCGCCGGTCGTACCAGCCGCGCAGCTTGGGGCCGACCACGGCGACTTCCCTGCCGAACTCCTGCTCGCTCTCCACGACCCGGAGCATCTGGGCCAGGGCGTCGGGCTCGGGGGCGCTGTCGTCGTGCAGCAGCCAGAGCCACTGCTCGGGCTCGCCGTGCGGGAGCTCCGGCATGTCGTAGGCGTCGTCGCGCCAGGTCCGGGTGACCGGGTCCCAGCCGCTGGGGCGCTTCAGATACGGCAGGTCGTCCGGGGTGAGCATGCCGGCGCCGCGGATGGCCTCCTCGACGGCCTGGCCGAAACCGGTGCGCCGGGCGAGGTGCAGCACCCGGTCGGCGCCGAGTGCGTCGGTCAGCAGCAGGGCGGAGTCGTCCGCGCTGCCGGTGTCGGCCGCCACCGCGTTCTGCACCGGGCGCTCCTGGCCGAGCAGCCCGGCGAGCGCTTCGGGCAGCCAGCGGGCGCCGTCGTGGGAGACGAGGACCGCGGTCACCACGTGGCGCGGATACTCAGGTGTGGCGGCGTCGTGTTGGACTGCCGAATGGCTGTGCACGGACATCGAGGTACGGGCCCCGGTTCGATGGACTGCGGTGGACGCCTGTGTCCGGCGGGGACAGCGGGACGTCTCGGACGAGGGCCCACACTAACGGCTGGGCAACACAGCGGCCCGCCGCCTGTGGATAACCCACCTGCGACGGGCCGTTCTTACCTGCCGGTATCGGTACGAGGGGTGCGCGCCGTGCGGTCAGACGGCGGCCTTCTTCAGCCTTCGGCGCTCGCGCTCGGACAGACCGCCCCAGATGCCGAACCGCTCGTCGTTGGCGAGCGCGTATTCCAGGCACTCGGAGCGGACCTCACAGGCGAGACAGACCTTCTTGGCCTCGCGGGTGGAGCCGCCCTTCTCGGGGAAGAAGGACTCGGGGTCGGTCTGGGCGCACAGCGCGCGCTCCTGCCAGCCGAGTTCCTCGTCCGCGTCGTCGACCAGCAGTTGCTGCACCAGCTCGGTCATGTGCGCCCCTCGTCTGTCTTTCGCGTCCCCGTGATGCTGCCGTTACCGATTTCGGCTGAACGACACGAGTGAAATTACAAGTGTGCCGATCCGGGCCAGTCAAGCCGAGATCTGCTATTGAGCCCCTTATTCACTCTGCGGAACCAAGGCTATGCGGAAAGTGTTCAAATCGGCATAAACCTCGACAGTCTCAAGGGGCCCGTCCGGACTTCCGACCCGCTACCGGGAAGGACGCCCAGAAGTTCGATCTCGTTCCGACGCGGACTCCGAAGCGAACCGGATCACATTTGGATCACGGGATCGCATCGAGGTTTGCGCGCCCGGTTGTGCGCCATGTGTCCGGGGTGGCTCCAGAGCAAACCTTTCGCCACACAGATGAACCGAATGAGGTGAAACATCTCCCACATAGCGGACATGAAGTTGACAGCCGAGGTGTGAACCGATGTCCTTATGGGCATGCTCGCGAACTTGGCACTCACCTCGACCCGCACCGCCGGGTCCCACGGTGCTGCCCGCGCTCGCTGTAGCTGTTGTTGCTGTCCCAGCTGTTGAGCCGTACCGCGCTCCGGCTGCCTCGCCGCCACTGAGGCGAATCCCCGCCCCGCTCACGGGGCGATCGCCCGTACCAGGGCACCCTCCCCGTCCGTGATCCGGACGGAAACGGCCCCGCGACACCCCAGCTCTCCGCCGAGGAACCACCGCACCCATGAACAGCGACAGCGACCTCCAGATCGCCGGCGACATCCTCGAAGTACCGCACCTGCTCCAGCCGCCGCGCGAGCACCCCGCCACCGTGTCCGAGTTCGTCGGCCTGGCCCGCTCCATCGCCGCCGACCGCTCCCAGTGGGAGCACCTCGTCCAGTACGACGCGACCTCCCGCTGGTACCACCGGCTGCGCACCGGACCCGGCTACGAGGTGTGGCTGCTGTCCTGGGTGCCCGGACAGGGCAGCGGACTCCACGATCACGGGCGCTCCTCCGGCGTACTCACCGTCCTGGAGGGCGCATTGACCGAGCGCACGGAGCGCGACACCCGCGCGTTGGGGGCAGGATCCCAGCGGGTGTTCGCGCCGGGGTACATCCACGAGGTCGTGAACGACTCGCTGGAACCGGCCGTGAGCCTGCACGTTTACTACCCGGGTCTTACCGAGATGCCGATGCATTCGGCCCAGTGCGCCCCGGCCGTCGTCACGGCCTGAGGGCGCCCGCGGTCTCGTAACCGCCTCACGCGTTGTCGTACCCGCCTGCCAGACTGAACCCCATGCGCATTGTGGTTCTGGCAGGCGGTATCGGTGGTGCCCGGTTCCTGCGTGGTCTCCAGCGGGCCGTGCCGGACGCGGACATCACGGTCATCGGCAACACCGGCGACGACATCCATCTCTTCGGCCTGAAGGTCTGCCCGGACCTCGACACGGTGATGTACACGCTCGGCGGCGGCATCAACGAGGAACAGGGCTGGGGCCGGACCGACGAGACCTTCCACCTCAAGGAGGAGCTCGCGGCCTACGGGGTCGGGCCCGAGTGGTTCGGGCTCGGCGACCGCGACTTCGCGACGCACATCGTGCGGACGCAGATGCTGAGCGCGGGCTATCCGCTCAGCGCGGTCACGGAAGCCCTGTGCGACCGCTGGAAACCGGGCGTCCGGCTCATCCCCATGTCCGACGACCGCGTGGAGACCCATGTCGCCGTCGAGATCGACGGCCGGCGCAAGGTGATCCACTTCCAGGAGTACTGGGTGCGGCTGCGGGCCTCCGTGCCGGCCGAGGCCGTGGTACCGGTCGGCGCCGAACAGGCCAAGCCCGCACCGGGTGTCCTGGAAGCCATCGCGGAGGCGGACGTCATCCTCTTCCCGCCGTCCAACCCGGTCGTGTCCATCGGCACGATCCTCGCCGTGCCCGGCGTCCGGGAGGCCATCGCCGACGCGGGCGTGCCCGTGGTGGGCCTCTCCCCCATCGTCGGCGACGCGCCCGTGCGGGGCATGGCCGACAAGGTGCTGGCGGCGGTCGGCGTCGAGTCCACGGCCACCGCGGTCGCCGAGCACTACGGCTCGGGGCTCCTCGACGGCTGGCTCGTCGACACGGTGGACGCGTCCGCCGTGGAGCGGGTCGAGGCGGCCGGGATCCGGTGCCGGGCCGTGCCGCTGATGATGTCCGACCTGGACACCGCGGCGCAGATGGCGCGTGAGGCGCTGACGCTGGCGGAGGAGGTGCGGACGTCTTGAGCGGACAGCTCTCCCCCGGTTACCGGGTCTGGGCGCTGCCCGGGCTCCCCGAGGTTCGACAGGGTGACGACCTCGGCAAGTTGATCGCCGTCGCCGAGCCCGGGCTGGTCGACGGGGACGTTCTCCTCGTCACCTCGAAGATCGTGTCCAAGGCCGAGGGGCGCCTGGTCGAGGCCGCCGACCGGGAGGCCGCCATCGACGCCGAGACCGTACGGGTCGTGGCGCGCCGCGGGACCCTGCGGATCGTCGAGAACCGGCAGGGGCTCGTGATGGCCGCCGCCGGGGTCGACGCCTCCAACACCCCCGCCGGGACCGTCCTGTTGCTGCCCGAGGACCCCGACGCCTCCGCGCGGGCCATCCGGGACGGGCTGCGCGACACCCTCGGGGTCGACGTCGGCATCGTGATCACCGACACCTTCGGGCGGCCCTGGCGCACCGGACTCACCGATGTCGCCATCGGCGCCGCGGGCGTACGGGTGCTGGACGATCTGCGCGGCGGCAGCGACGCGCACGGCAATCCGCTGAGCGCCACCGTCGTCGCCACCGCCGACGAGCTCGCCGCCGCCGGTGACCTGGTCAAGGGCAAGGCCTCCGGGCTGCCCGTCGCCGTCGTGCGCGGGCTGCCCCATGTGGTGACCGAGGACGACGGGGAGGGGACGCGGGCGATGGTGCGGGGCGCACGCGACGACATGTTCCGGCTCGGCACCTCGGAGGCCGTACGGGAGGCCGTGACCCAGCGGCGTACCGTACGGGCCTTCACCGACGAGCCGGTGGATCCGGCCGCCGTGCGGCGGGCCGTGGCCGCGGCGGTCACCGCTCCCGCGCCGCATCACACCACTCCCTGGCGGTTCGTGCTCCTGGAGTCCGAGGAGTCGCGTACGCGGCTCCTCGACGCCATGCGGGACGCGTGGATCGCGGATCTGCGGCGGGACGGGAAGAGCGAGGAGTCGATCGCCAAGCGGGTACGGCGCGGTGATGTGCTGCGCAACGCTCCGTACCTCGTGGTGCCGTGTCTCGTCATGGACGGGTCGCACACGTACGGCGATCCGCGACGGGACGGGGCCGAGCGGGAGATGTTCGTGGTCGCCGTCGGCGCGGGGGTGCAGAACTTCCTCGTCGCGCTGGCCGGAGAGCGGCTCGGGTCCGCGTGGGTGTCGTCGACGATGTTCTGCCGGGATGTCGTGCGGGACGTGCTGGAACTGCCGGAGGGGTGGGATCCGATGGGGGCCGTGGCGGTCGGACATGCGGCACAGGAGCCACGGGCTCGGCCCGAACGGGATGCCGGGGCGTTTGTCGAGGTGCGGTGAGACTGGTTGCCGAGATGCGGTGATGAGTGGTTGCCGAGGTGCGGTGACAGACCTTGTCGAGGCGTGGTGATGAGTGGTTGCCGAGGTGGTGACAGCTTTTGTCGAGGAGCACGGAGAGTCTTCGGCCGGGTGCGGTGAGAGTGGTGTACGTCGCGAGTGGTGTGCGTCGCGAGTCGGGTGTTCGGAGAGGGTGAGCGCCTACTCTCGTAGGGCACCCCGAGTTTCCTAGGACCCTTTTCGTGGCTGGACGTTTCGCTCCTCGGCCGACGCGTACGACTGTGCGCGGCGGGCATGTCGCCGTGCCCGCGGACGCCTCCGGCGGGGTGCCTCGGCAGGCGGTCGCACCTGGGCGTACCCGCACCTGGACGCCGCCCTGGCCGGTCGATCTCGGGCTCGTGCTCGGACCGCTGCGCCGTGGGCCCGGTGATCCGACCTTCCGTGCGACGCCGGACGGGGCCGTGTGGCGGACCAGTCGGACGCCTGCCGGGGCCGGGACACTGCGGGTCTCGGCGCGGGGCGGGGTGGTGCGGGGTGAGGCGTGGGGGCCGGGGAGCGAATGGCTGCTCGAACAGCTCCCCGAGATGCTCGGCTCGGCCGACGATCCCGATGCCTTCGAGCCTCGTCATCGGCTGGTCGCCATCGCGCGGCATCGGCGGCCGGGGTTGCGACTGGTGCGTACCGGGCTGGTGCTGGAGTCGCTCATTCCGTCCGTTCTGGAGCAGAAGGTCACGGCGGACGAGGCGTATCGGGCGTGGCGGTTGCTCGTACGGAAGTTCGGGGAGCCTGCGCCGGGGCCCGCGCCGGAGCGGATGTCCGTCGTGCCGGCGCCGCGGACGTGGGCGCTGATTCCCTCCTGGGAGTGGCACCGGGCCGGGGTCGACAACAAGCGGGCGTCGACGATTCTGCGGGCCGTTCGGGTGGCGGGGCGGCTTGAGGAGGCGGCGGGGATGGAGCCGGGGGCCGCGCAGGCTCGGTTGGAGTTGGTGTCCGGGATCGGGCCGTGGACGTCGGCGGAGACCGTGCAGCGGAGTCATGGGGCGGCGGATTCGGTGACCGTGGGGGATCTTCATCTGCCGGGGATCGTGGGGTATGCGCTGGCGGGGGATCGGGATGCGGACGACTCCGTGATGCTTTCCCTGTTGGAGCCGTATGCCGGGCAGCGGCATCGGGCGGCTCGGTTGATTCTGTTGTCGGGGCGGACGCCTGCTCGGCGGGTTCCGCGGATGCCGCGGGGGGATATCGGGCGGCTGTAGTCGCCCCGGGTGCGGGCCGGGAGATCTCGCCCCCGCCGCCCCTACCCGTCCCATCCTCCAGGGGCTCCACCCCTTCGACCCCGCCAGGGGCGCTGCGCCCCCTGGACCCCCGCATCGGCCTGAACGGCCTCGTCCTCAAACGCCGGACGGGCTGAGTGATACGGGCCCGGAGTGATACGGGCCAGGG
>NZ_JBEYFS010000181.1:0-24841 GCF_040634475.1 Streptomyces sp. NPDC007095 | reverse complement strand
GCTTGGTTCCGCGGTTGGTGTGGTGGGGTAGGGGGGTGGGGTGTGGGTTTGTTGGGGGGGGGGGGGGCGGTTGTGGTTGGTCGCGCTGTCCCCCGCGCCCCTTTGGGGCGCGGGACTTGGCCTGAGAGAATTGGTGAATGGACGTCGAACTTCCCGAACTTCCCTTTCCTCTACGTACCTACGGGCCTGACGGGCACTGGTCGCACGAGGACGGGATACTCACCGGCTGGGCCGGCCCCCGCCAGGACCGTTTCGTGCCGCCCACCGACGAGGCACTGGACCCCGCCTCCGACGCGCCCCGCCTTCTCGGGGCGCCGGAGGGGGACTTCCAGCTGATCGCCCGCGTCACGGTCGGCTTCGGCGCGGCCTTCGACGCGGGGGTCCTCTACGTCCATGTGGGGGAGCGGGCCTGGGCGAAGCTCTGCCTGGAGAACTCCCCGGACGTGCCCACCGTCTGCACGGTGGTCACCCGGGGGCACTCCGACGACGCCAACTCCTTCACCGTGGACGGCAGTTCCGTCTGGCTGCGGATCAGCCGCACGGGGCGGGCCTTCGCCTTCCACGCCTCCCGCGACGGCAAGCGCTGGACCTTCATCCGGCTCTTCACCCTGGGCGACGAGAAGGAGACGTCCGCCGCGCTCGTCGGTTTCATGACGCAGTCGCCGATGGGGGAGGGGTGCGTGGTGACGTACGACGGCATCGAGTTCCGCCCGAACTGGCCCCAGGACCTGAGAGACGGCAGCTGACCGCGGGTGGGGGGTCGGCCGCGCAGCGGGAACCGTGGCCCCCTCCATCACGTCCTCCGCTGCATGATCAGCACACCCCGCACCAGCGGCCCCTTCGTCATCAGAACCGCGCTGCCCAGCGAGGCCGCCACCATCGCCGACCTCCACGTCCGCGCCCGTGCGACCTACTACCCGGACGGGCTGCCGGAAGACGGCTTCGACTGGCCCGCACGCTGGCGCGGTGCCATCGAGCGTCCCGACGGCCACGTCCTGTGCGCGGTGCGCGACGGACACCTCGTGGGCATCGCCTCATTCCGTACCGCGGAAGGCGCCCCCGCCGGCACCGTGACGCTCTTCCAGTTCCACGTGGCCCCCGACCGCTGGCGCGAAGGCATCGGCACCGCACTGCACACGGCCTGCCTCGAACAGTGGCGGGCCGACGGCAAGCACACGGCCACCCTCGACGTGCACGTCGACAACGCCCGCGCCCAGGCCTTCTACGCCCGCCAGGGCTGGGTCCCGGACCCGGAGAACCCGCCCGCCGAAGGCGATCACCACCTCTTCCTGCGCTACGCCGTCGCCGGGGAATGAAATCGGCCGCTTGAACGTTCACGTACTCCAGCCCCCGGAGGGGCCCGTATTCGTACGACCTGGAGAGAGCCGAAGACATGCGCGTCGAGATCTGGTCGGATATCGCCTGTCCCTGGTGTTATGTCGGAAAGGCCCGTTTCGAGAAGGCGCTCGAGGCCTTCCCGCACCGTGACGAGGTCGAGGTCGTGCACCGCTCCTTCGAGCTGGACCCCGGTCGCGCCAAGGGCGACATCCAGCCCGTGATCAAGATGCTGACCAAGAAGTACGGCATGAGCGAGGCGCAGGCGCAGGCCGGCGAGGAGAACCTGGGCACGCAGGCCGCCGCCGAAGGCCTGGACTACCGCACCCGGGACCGCGACCACGGCAACACCTTCGACATGCACCGTCTCCTCCACTTCGCCAAGGAGCGGGGCCGCCAGGACGAGCTGATCGGCCTGCTGTACAAGGCGAACTTCGCCGAGGAGCGGACCGTCTTCAACGACGACGAGCGACTCGTCGAGCTGGCCGTCGCCGCCGGGCTCGACGCCGAGGCGTCCCGCGAGGTGCTGGCCGACCCGAAGGCGTACGCCGACGAGGTGCGCGCCGACGAGCGCGAGGCCGCCGAGCTCGGCGCGAACGGGGTGCCGTTCTTCGTCCTGGACCGCAAGTACGGCGTCTCCGGCGCCCAGCCCGCCGAGGTCTTCGCACAGGCCCTGACCCAGGCGTGGGGCGAGCGCCCGCCGCTGAAGCTGATCCAGGACGGTTCCGCCGACGCGGAGGCCTGCGGCCCGGACGGATGCGCCGTACCGCAGCCGTAAGCCCGTCCGGCACGGCGGTGAAAGCGCAGGTCGGGGCGGACGTATAAGCAGTCCTTACCGGAACCACGCAAAACTTCGTAATGGACGAGAGGTGCTCGGGGCCGCACAGTGGTCCCATGGAGACCTTCGAGAGCCTCGTACGAGCCGAGTTCGCCCCGAAGAACACCTATCTGAACACCGCGAGCTGCGGACTCCTGCCGGCGCGCACGGTCGAGGCCATGCGCGCCGCCGTCGAGTCCGTCGCCGACGGACGGCCGTCCGACATGTTCGACGACGTGGAGGCCGCCCGCGCCGCCTTCGCCCGGCTGGCCGGGGTCCCCGCGGGCCGGGTGGCGGCCGGGGCCTCGGTCGCCGTCTACAGCGGACTGATCGCCGCCTCGCTGCCGCCGGGCGCCGAAGTCCTCACCGCGGAGGACGACTTCAGCTCCGTCGTGAACCCCTTCCACGTCCGTGGCGACCTCAAGCTGCGCGCCGTACCGCTGGAGAGGATCGCCGAGTCCGTACGTCCGGGCACCGCGCTCGTCGCGGTCAGCGCAGCGCAGTCCGCGGACGGGCGGATCGCCGATCTGGCGGGCATCGCCCGGGCCGCGCGCGAGCACGGAGCGCGTACGTACGTGGACGTGTCCCAGGCCGCCGGCTGGCTGCCGATGGAGGCCGACGCGTACGACTTCGTCTCCTCGGTCGCCTTCAAGTGGCTCGTCTGCCCTCGGGGCGTGGCCTTCCTGGTCGTTCCGGAGGACTTCGGCGGCCTCACTCCGGTGTTCGCCGGCTGGGTCGCGGGTGAGGCGCCCTGGGACAGCTGCTACGGACCGGTGCAGGAACTCGCCCACTCGGCCCGGCGGTTCGACGAGAGCCCCAGCCTCTTCTCGTACGCGGGCGCCCGGCACTCGCTGGAGCTCGTCGAGGAGCTGGGCGTGGCGAACGTACACGCCCATGACCTCGCCCTCGCCGACCGTTTCCGCGCCGGGCTCCAGGGGCTCGGCCACGCACCGGTTTCCGCCCCCGCCTCGCCGATCGTGTCCGTCCCCGGACTCGGCCGACGCCAGCCGGAGCTGAGTGAGGCCGGGGTCGAGGTCTCCGACCGGGCGGGCAACCTTCGCGCGGCCTTCCACCTGTACAACACCCCCGCCGACGTCGACCGACTGCTGGACGTCCTGTCCGGCTGACCCCGGCGGGGGCCCTTCACGCTCGCGGCTACTTCACGGGTGTGAAATCACGGGCACCGATGAACTCGGGCCTGCGGACCGGCGCCGCGAACGGCTCCACCGCCGCGTTCTCCACGCTGTTGAACACGATGAAGACGTTGCTGCGCGGGAACGGGGTGATGTTGTCCCCGGAGCCGTGCATGCAGTTGCAGTCGAACCAGGTCGCCGAACCGGCCCGGCCCGTGAAGAGCTTGATGCCGTGCCGGTCGGCGAAGCGGGTGAGCGCCTCGTCGGACGGGGTGCCCGCGTCCTGCATCTGGAGCGACTTCTTGTAGTTGTCCTGCGGGGTGGCCCCCGCACAGCCGAGGAACGTCTTGTGCGACCCCGGCATGATCATGAGGCCGCCGTTGGTGTCGTGGTTCTCGGTCAGCGCGATCGACACGGACAGGGTCCGCATGTTCGCCAGCCCGTCCTCGGCGTGCCAGGTCTCGAAGTCCGAGTGCCAGTAGAACCCGCTGGCCCCGAAGCCCGGCTTGACGTTGATCCGCGACTGGTGGACGTAGACGTCCGAGCCGAGGATCTGCCGGGCCCGCCCGACGACCCGCTCGTCGCGTACGAGCGCGGCGAAGACCTCGCTGATCCGGTGCACCTCGAAGACGGACCGGATCTCCTGCGTGGCGGGCTCGACGATCGAGCGCTCGTCGGCGCGGATCGCCGGATCGGTGACCAGCCGCTCCAACTCGGCCCGGTAGAGGGCGACGTCGTCCTCGCCGATCAGTTCCTCGATCGCGAGGAAGCCGTCACGCTCGTAGGCCTGGAGGTCGGGCACGGAGACCGGCCCGGGAGTGCCGGGCGCGCCCCAGACGACCGGGTCCTGACGGGGCACGGACACCTCGGCGGCGCCGCGGCTGGGGTAGAGATCGGTGAAGGTGGTCGCGGTGGTCGCGGTGGTCGTGGTCATGGGGCTTCAGACCTCCTCGGGTTCGGTGAGCAGCGGGTAGACGCCGTTCTCGTCGTGGTCCTCCCGTCCGGTGACGGGCGGATTGAAGACGCAGACGCACCGGAAGTCGGTCTTGGGGCGCATGGTGTGGCGCTCGTGGCCGTCGAGCAGGTACATCGTGCCCGGCGTGATCCAGTGCGTCTCACCGGTCTCGTCGTTGGTCAGCTCGGCCTCGCCCGCCAGGCAGAGCACGGCCTCGATGTGGTTCGCGTACCACATCGACGTCTCCGTACCCGCGTACAGGACCGTCTCGTGGAGGGAGAAACCCACCTTCTCCTTGGCGAGGACGATGCGCTTGCTCTCCCAGGTACCCGTCGCGGCCTTCACATGCCGGTCGGTGCCTTCGATGTCCTTGAACGAACGGACTATCACGGTGGTGCCGTGCCTTTCTGTCAGATCTGTCGGATCTGTCGGACGCCCGCCGGACGTCTGTCAGACGGTTTCGCTTACGGCTCGGGCGAGGGTGCGCAGGCCCTCGTCGAGCTCGTCGGGGGTGATGGTGAGCGCGGGGAGGAGTTTCACGACCTCGCTCTCCGGGCCGGAGGTCTCGATGAGCAGCCCGAGTTCGAAGGCGCGCTGCGCGACGCGCCCCGCACGCTGCTTCTCGTGGAACTCGAGGCCCCAGACGAGGCCGCGCCCCCGGTACTCCTTCACGTCGGCGAGGTTCTCCTCGGTGAGGGAGATCAGCGCCTGCTCGATCTGCTCGCCGCGGGCACGGGTCTGCTTCTCCATGGCGGACCCGTCGGACCAGTACGTCTCCAGGGCCGCGGCGGCGGTGACGAACGCGGGGTTGTTGCCGCGGAAGGTGCCGTTGTGCTCGCCCGGCTCCCAGACGTCCAGCTCGGGCTTGAACAGGCACAGCGACATGGGCAGTCCGTACCCGCTGATGGACTTGGACACGGTCACGATGTCGGGCACGATCCCCGCCTCCTCGAAGGAGAAGAACGCTCCCGTCCGCCCGCAGCCCATCTGGATGTCGTCGACGATGAGCAGCATGTCGCGCCGCCGGCACAGGTCGGCGAGGGCGCGCAGCCACTCGGGCCGGGCGACGTTGATGCCGCCCTCGCCCTGCACGGTCTCGACAATGACCGCAGCGGGCTGGTTGAGCCCCGACCCCTGGTCCCCGAGCAGCCGCTCGAACCAGAGGAAGTCCGGCACCTGGCCGTCGAAGTAGTTGTCGAACGGCATCGGGGTCCCGTGCACGAGCGGAATCCCGGCACCGGCCCGCTTGAAGGCGTTCCCGGTCACGGCGAGCGAGCCCAGCGACATCCCGTGGAAGGCGTTGGTGAAGGACACGATCGCCTCGCGCCCCTTCACCTTCCGCGCCAGCTTCAGCGCGGACTCGACGGCGTTGGTGCCCGTCGGCCCCGGGAACATGACCTTGTACGGCAGGTCGCGCGGCCGTAGGACGAGGTTCTGGAAGGCCTCCAGGAAAGCGCGCTTGGCGGTCGTCGACATGTCGAGACCGTGGGTGACGCCGTCGCGCTCCAGGTAGTCGATGAGGGCCCGTTTGAGTACGGGGTTGTTGTGCCCGTAGTTCAGGGACCCTGCACCGGCGAAGAAGTCGAGGTACTCGTGTCCGTCCTCGTCGGACATCCGGCTGCCCCGGGCCCGGTCGAAGACGGTGGGCCAGCTGCGGCAGTAGCTGCGCACCTCCGACTCCAGGGTCTCGAAGACGCTCAGGTCGGGCTGGATGATGGTCACGGCGAATCGCTCCTCGGTGCGTGGGGGGAGGGAGGGGAAGGTCAGGGAGGCAGGCAGGGGGAAGGCAGGGGGAAGGCAGGGGGATGTCCGGGTCGGCCGGGGGCCGGCCCAGGGTCAGCTGGGAGCCGGCGGCCCGGGGTCAGCCGGGGAGCGGACCGATCCGGTAGAGCACTTCGGGGTCGTGCGGTCCGTCCGGGAACTGCCCTGTCTCGAACAGCACTTCGCGCTCGACGCTCGCGCCGTGGCGGCGCGCGTACGAGGTGAACAGGCGCTCGGAGGCGGTGTTGCCGGGCGTGATCGTGGTCTCGACGGCGGTGATCGTCCGCTGCTCCGTGACCCGCGCGGTCAGTCCGTCGAGCAGGGCCGCGGCCAGTCCGCGTCCGCGGTGGGCGGCGTCGACGGCCACCTGCCACACGAGCAGGGTGCCCGGGCGCTCGGGCCGGACGTATCCGGTGACGAAGCCGACGGGCACGCCGTCCGCGTCGCGCGCCACCGCCGACGTACCGGCGAAGTCACGGCACCACAGCAGATAGCTGTACGAGGAGTTCAGGTCGAGGGTTCCGGAGTCCTTGGCGATATGCCAGAGCGCGGCTCCGTCCGCCACCTTCGGACGGTCGATCCGAAGGCCCTCCGGCATTTTCAGGAATTCCGCTTGCAGGTCTGCTTGTGCGGCGGTCATGCGGATTTAATTTACCCAGGGAAATCTCAAATTGCATCGTCGGCTGGGGTTACGTACGACGCGCCGTTGTGTTATCACGCGCCCGCGAGAACCCTGCACTGCGGGTGGTGGAAAGGGATGGTTTGCCCGGAAAATAGGGGAGGAAGCGGGCGCGTTGTGGAGTGCGTCACAGACACGTAATGGCCACGAGATGTGCCCGAATTACGTTGGTTGGCGTTCGCGAAATCTTTGCGTTTAGAGGCGGGGAAAGCGGGCAGAAGAATGCGGGAAGCTACTCTTCGGGTTAATGCAAGAATAAGCGTGGTGAGCGTCTCGTCAATTGATGCGCGATTAAGCTCCGGCAAGTCCGCTGGTTCCCTCGCGCACGATGGAACCAGTTCCGTTCGACCTCGGCGAGGTGCTGGACGAGCCCCGGCAGCGTGAGCTCCGACGTCCCTCGCCCCCGCCGCCCTCAGGGGCGCGGGGAACTGCGCGCCAGGCCCCGCCCGCCGCAGCCGACACGCCCACCCGGGGTCTGGGGCGGAGTCCCGGGTTCGGGCTAGGACCATGCCTCCGTCGTCGCGCGGCGTGCCGCTTCCAGGTCGACCATGAGGCCGGACTCGGCCATCGCCGCCCCCAACGCCGCGAGGCAGGAGTGCACGACCCCCGGCGTCGCATCGGGGCCATAGTGGTTCACCCGGATCATCTCCTTCGCCAGCGCACCCCCACCCGCGACCAACGGCAACACCGGATCCGCGGCCAAAGCCTTCGCGACCAACACCCCCGCATCGATCCCGGACGGCGCCCGCAACGTCGTGGCGACCGGCGCCGCGTCCCCCGCCTCGTACACATAAGGCTCCAGCCCGCCACCCAGAGCGACCGCCCCCGCCCGCGTGGCCGCCGCCGCCAGGGCATGGCGGCGCATCACCGCGTCGAGCCCCTCCGCCTCGATCCGCTCGACACACGCCTCCAGCGCCAGCATCTCCAGCTGCGCCGGCGCGTGCAGCAGTGCCTTGCGCCCGCCGTCGACCCACCGCTCCTTCCAGTCCAGCAGGGAGAGGTAGGACCGACGCGGCGCCCCGGGATTGGCGGCCATCCGCGCCCACGCCCGCTCGCTCACGGACACCGCCGACACCCCGGCGGGACCGCCCATCGCCTTCTGCGCCCCGATCACGCACAGGTCGACTCCCCACGCGTCCGGCAGCACCGGCTCCGCGCCGATCGAGGCGACGGCGTCCAGGTAGAACAGCGCGCCGTGCGCACGCACCACCTCGCCGATCTCCGCGACGGGATTCGTGTTGCCCGTCGCCGCCTCCGCGTGCACCAGTGAGACGAAGTCGATCGCCGGATGCTCGGCAAAGGCGTCACGCACCTGCGCGGCCGTCACCGCCGTGTGGAACGGCACCGCGAGATCGATCACCGTCGCCCCGCAGTCCCGCAGCCAGTCCCCGAAGGTCTGCCCGTAGGGGCCGGTGATCACGTTGAGCGCGGTGGTGCCGGGCCCGGCCGTGGCGCGAATGGCACCCTCCAGGGGCAGCAGCGCCTCGCCCTGCATGATCACGACGTCCTGCTCGGTGGAGAGCAGCCGCGCCACGCGGTCCTCGATCGCCGCGAAGTGGGCGGCGCTCAGCGGGGCGAGGTCCAGGAAGGGATGGGTCACGACGGTGCTCTCTTCGCTCACGGGTTCCAATGCGCAGCCCCGAGCGTATCCGGCGGCCTTGTCGCGCCGCGGCGATCCTCGGTCGTACGGGCGGACACCCTCAGGTCGTACGGCCGGACAGCCCCGTGAGGCATGACTTCCGAGGCCGAACGGCGCAACAGCCATCGGATTGGTTTGAGTGAGTCAAACCTTTCCTTATAATCAGAATCCTCCATTCCCCCCACAGGAGGTCTCTGTGAACTCGGTCCTCGGACGCCGGACGCGCATTCTGGCCGCCACCACCGCCACGGCCGGGCTGCTGCTCGTGGCCGGCTGTTCCTCCGGCGGAGGGGGCCAGAGCAGTGCCAAGGGCGTTCCCCTGGTCAAGGCGGGCCAGGTCACGACCTGCACCCACCTCCCGTACCCGCCGTTCCAGTCGGAGATCAACGGCAAGGTGCAGGGCTTCGACGTCGCGCTGATCGACCTGGTCGCGGGGAACCTCGGCGTGAAGCAGGCCATCGTCGACACGCCCTTCGAGAACTTCAAGACGGGCGCGTTCCTCAACTCCGGCCAGTGCGACCTCGCCGCGGCCGGTATGACGATCACCCCGGAACGCAAGAAGAACGTCGACTTCTCCGATCCGTACTTCGACGCCACCCAGGCCGTCCTGGTCGACAAGAAGAGCGGCGTCAACTCCCTCGCCGACGTGAAGGCCAAGGGCAAGAAGCTCGGGGCCCAGGCGCAGACGACGGGCGAGGACTACGTGCGCAAGCACGGCTACGACCCGGTCTCCTTCGAGTCCTCCGACGCCGTCCTCAACGGCCTGCGCACCGGCCAGGTCCAGGCCGTCATCATCGACTACCCGGTCGTCCAGGGCTGGCTGAAGGACAAGGCGAACGCCGACGCCTTCAAGGTGGTCGACAACCTCAACACCGGTGAGCAGTACGGATTCACGGTCAAGAAGGGCAACACCAAGCTCCTCGCCGAGATCAACAAGGCGATCAAGCAGGCCAAGGCCGACGGCACGTACAAGAAGCTCTACGAGAAGTGGATCGGCCCGTACCCCGCGTCCGCGGCCACCGCCTCCCCGTCCGCCTCATGAGCGATGCCGGCGCACGACTCCAGCCCCGCAGGTCCGGCCTTACCCGGCGCCAGAAGCGTGCCCTCTCGCGCGGCGCGCAGTACGTCGTCTTCGTCGCCGCCGTGATCGCCTTCGCGGTCACGGCGGACTGGGGACGTCTGAAGAACCAGTTCGCGCAGTGGGACCTGGTCAAGCAGATGTTCCCGGACGTCATCACGCTGGCGCTGAAGAACACCGTGCTCTACACGATGTCCGGTTTCGTCGTCGGTCTCGTGCTCGGCCTGGTCATCGCCCTGATGCGACTGTCCTCGGTGGGCCCCTACCGCTGGGTCGCCGGTATCTACATCGAGATCTTCCGGGGCCTGCCCGCCCTGCTGATCTTCGTCTTCGTGGGCGTCGCCGTGCCGCTCGCGTTCCCGGGCACGGAGATCCCCGGCGGCACCTACGGCAAGGTGGCGCTCGCGCTCGGCCTGGTCTCGGCCGCGTACATGGCCGAGACGATCCGCGCGGGCATCCAGGCGGTGCCCAAGGGGCAGATGGAGGCGGCCCGTTCGCTGGGCTTCTCGCACGCCCGGGCCATGGTCTCGATCATCATCCCGCAGGCGTTCCGCATCGTGATTCCGCCGCTCACCAACGAGCTCGTCCTCCTCTTCAAGGACTCCTCGCTGGTGCTGTTCCTCGGGGTCACCCTGGAGGAGCGCGAACTCACCAAGTTCGGGCGCGACCTGGCGAGCCAGACCGCCAACTCCACACCGATCCTGGTCGCGGGCCTGTGCTACCTGCTCGTCACCGTGCCGCTCGGATTCGTCGTACGCCGCCTGGAGGCCAAGGCCGGGGAGGCCACCAAGTGACCAGCACCAGCAGTACCGGCACTACCGGCACCGGCACTCCGGAGATCGGCGTCCGGGACCTGCACAAGTCCTTCGGCGCCAACGACGTCCTGCGCGGTATCGACCTGGAGATCGGACAGGGCGAGGTCGTCTGCGTCATCGGACCCTCCGGCTCCGGCAAGTCCACCCTGCTCCGCTGCGTGAACCTCCTGGAGGAACCCACCAAGGGGCAGGTCTTCGTCGGCGGTACCGAGGTCACGCACCCCGACGTCGACATCGACGCCGTACGCCGCCGGATCGGCATGGTCTTCCAGCAGTTCAACCTCTTCCCGCACCTGTCGGTGACCGAGAACCTCACGCTCCCGCAGCGCCGGGTGCTGAAGCGGGACAAGGAGGAGGCGGCCAAGGTCGCCGCCGAGAACCTGGCGCGGGTGGGCCTGTCCGAGAAGGCCGACGCCTACCCCTCCTCCCTCTCCGGCGGCCAGCAGCAGCGCGTCGCGATCGCCCGCGCGCTCGCCATGGGCCCCGAGGTGATGCTCTTCGACGAGCCGACCTCGGCGCTCGACCCGGAGCTCGTCGGCGACGTACTCGCCGTCATGCGCAGGCTCGCCCACGAGGGCATGACGATGATGGTCGTCACCCACGAGATGAGCTTCGCGCGCGAGGTCGCAGACCGGGTCGTCTTCATGGACGGCGGCGTGATCGTCGAGGACGGCGTCCCCGCGCAGGTCATCGGCAACCCGAGCCACGAGCGCACCCGCCACTTCCTGTCCCGGCTGCTGGACCCGGCGATGGCGGACGTGGAGGAAGGCACCGAAAAGGGCCCGTAGCGTCTCGCCGTTCGGCACGAATTAAGGTGCGGTGCATGAGCGATCGCGCGGTGCTGCACGTGAAGGGGCGGGTGCTCGTCGGGCCCGACGACGTCCGGGACGAACTGTGGGTCGTCGGCGGGAGGATCTCCTACGAGCGTCCCGCCGGCGCCCGTGACATCCGTAGCGTCGAGGGCTGGGCCCTCCCCGGCCTCGTCGACGCCCACTGCCATGTCGGCCTCGACGCGCACGGGCCCGTCCCCGACGACGTCTCCGAGAAGCAGGCGCTCACCGACCGCGAGGCCGGCACCCTCCTCATCAGGGACGCGGGCTCGCCCTCCGACACCCGCTGGATCGACGACCGCGCCGACCTACCGAAGATCATCAGAGCGGGCCGGCACATCGCCCGCACCCGTCGCTACATCCGCAACTACGCGCACGAGATCGAGCCGGATGACCTGGTCGCGTACGTCGCCCAGGAGGCCCGGCGCGGCGACGGCTGGGTGAAACTGGTCGGCGACTGGATCGACCGCGAGACGGGCGACCTCAGCGCCTGCTGGCCGCGCGAGGCCGCTGCGGCGGCGATCGCCGAGGCGCACCGCCTCGGCGCACGGGTGACCGCGCACTGCTTCGCGGAGGACTCGCTCAGGGACCTGGTCGAGGCGGGCATCGACTGCGTCGAGCACGCGACCGGTCTGACCGAGGAGACGATCCCCCTCTTCGCCTCCCGTGGGGTCGCGATCGTCCCCACGCTCGTCAACATCGCCACCTTCCCGCAGCTCGCCGCCGGGGGAGAGACGAAGTTCCCGCGCTGGTCGGCGCACATGCGGGCACTGCACGAACGCCGCTACGACACCGTGCGCGCCGCCTACGACGCCGGAGTCCCGGTCTACGTCGGCACCGACGCGGGTGGTTCGCTGGCCCACGGTCTGGTGGCCGGCGAGGTCGCCGAACTCGTCACCGCGGGCATCCCGCCGGTCGAGGCGCTGTCCGCGACGGCCTGGGGTGCCCGGCGGTGGCTCGGGCGGCCGGGGCTGGACGAGGGCGCGCCCGCCGACCTCGTGGTGTACGAGGGGGATCCGCGCGCGGACGTACGGGTGCTGGCGGCTCCGCGCCGGGTGGTGCTGAACGGGCAGGTCGTGGGCTAGCGGCGGAGAGGTCGTCGGGCGTCCGGACGTCCGGTTGACGGAGCGTTACGCGTCCGCCGGTGGCCTCGTTACACACCACCGTGCGCGCTCCGGAGCGTCGACCGGCGTGTTCGGGGCAGGGCAGTTGAGTGGGTGACGGTGGGGAACATCCGTGCCCAGCTGTGTCGTGAGATTCGAACGAACTCCCGGAAACCCCACGTTGGAGTGAAGTCACGTCAGGTTGCTGACTGTTCACTCTCGGTGCGTAATTCTTGCCGGGTCCCAAGCTGTTCTCTCCTGGGGGTCCCACCCTTGAACGCCAACACCACCTTCCGCATGCCCGTACGCCGTTTCACCGCCGGCGCGGCGGCCACCGTCCTCGCCGCCGGTCCGGTGGTGCTGGCCGGTGCGGGTTCCGCGCACGCGAGCGCCGACCACGGTCGCGCGAGCGCCGTCGTGCTGCGCACCGGGCTCGACGTGTCCCTGCTCGACAAGACCGTGAACGTCCCGCTCGCGGTCTCCCTCGACGAGGTGCGGGCGCCGCAGAGCGCCGAACGGACCGCGCTGACGGCGAGGCTGGACGGGGTCGACGGTGGGCAGCCGTTCAGTGTGCTGCGGGCGGATGTCGCCTCCGCGAAGGCGACGGTGTCCGCGTCGGGGGCCGAGGCGTCCACGAACCTCACCCGTGCGCGGATCCATGTCCCCGGGCTGCCGTTGCTGTCCCTCATCGAGGTCGGGCAGGTGACCTCGAAGGCGACCTGTGAGACGGGTCGCAAGCCCGTGGCGTCCGCCACCCTTCTGGGCGGGGTGACCGTTCTCGGCAAGAAGGTGACGCTGACGGTGGGCGGTCCGACGGAGGTGAAGGTGCCGGGGGTCGGTGAGGTCCGGCTCGACTTCTCCAAGACGCGGACCACGTCCCGTACGGCGGCCGCGTCCGCGCTCGAACTCAAGGTCTCAGTCAACCCGTTGAAGCTGAACGTCGCGGATGTGGAAGGCACCCTGACTCTGGGGTCCGTCACCTGCGAGACCCCGGCCGCGCCCGCTGTCTCCGTGTCTGCCCCCGCCTCCGCCCCCGACATCAAGCCCCAGGGGGCACCGGCGGAGTCGGGCCTCGCCGAGACCGGTGGTGCGTCGACGACCCCGTACGTGGTGGGTGGCGCGGTCGTGCTCCTGGCCGCGGGCGGAGCGGCCGTCGCCCTGGCCCGCCGCCGCCACTCCTGACCCCCGGCGGGGCGTTCTTCGACTGCGGGGGAGCGGGCGCTGGTCGCGGAGTTCCTCGCGCCCCTGAGGCGGGGGCTTCGCCTCGCGTCCTTCGCCCGCCCGGGTTCGTTCGGCCGCGGGCCGGTGGGGGCTGGTTGCGGAGTTCCTCGCGCCCCTGAGGCGGGGGCTTCGCCTCGCGTCCTCCGCCCGCCCGGGTTCGTTCGGCCGCGGGCCGGTGGGGGCTGGTTGCGGAGTTCCCCGTGCCCCTGAGGCGGGGGCTTCGCCTCGCGTCCTCCGCCCGCCCGGGTTCGTTCGGCCGCGGGCCGGTGGGGGCTGGTTGCGGAGTTCCTCGCGCCCTTGAGGCGGGGGCTTCGCCTCGCGTCCTCCGCCCGCCCGGGTTCGTTCGGCCGCGGGCCGGTGGGGGCTGGTCGCGCAGTTCCCCGCGCCCCTGAAAGCCTCGACCCCGGCGTGCGTCTTTCAGCCCGTCCGGCGTTTGAGGACGAGGCCGTTCAGGCGTACCCGGGGTCTGGGGCGCAGCCCCCGGGTACGGATGGGACGGGTAGGGGCGGCGGGGGCGAGGAAACCCCGTGCCGCACCCACCCTCATATCCCAGCCACGACCATCGCCCGGTCCAACGCCTGGAGGAACCCGTTGACGGTGGCCCGGTCACGTACGGCCAGGCGGAGCCAGTCGTCCCCCAGCCCCGGAAACGTGTCCCCACGCCGCACCGCGAACCCGAGCCCCCGCAACTGACGCCGCACCACCACCGCCCGAGGCAGCCGAACCAGCACGAACGGCCCCTCGGCGGGTTCGACGACCCGCAACCCGTCGGGCTCGAACTCCCTGAGCCCCGCGACGAGATGGGCCCGGTCGGCGCCTACCCGCCGAGCCGCGTGGGCGGCCTCCGCGAGCGCCCGGGGCGACATGCACACCTCGGCCGCCGCGAGGGCGGGCGTGGAGACGGGCCAGAGCGGCTGCGCACGGGACAGCTCACGGATCGTGTCGGGCGCGGCCAGGACGTACCCGATCCGCAACCCCGCCAGCCCCCACGTCTTCGTGAGACTGCGCAGCACGACAAGCCCGGGAATGTCCGTCCGCCCGGCCAGCGCCTCCCGCTCACCCGGCACCGCGTCCATGAACGCCTCGTCGACCACCAACGTCCGCCCGGGCCGGGCGAGCGCGGCGATCGCGGCCGCCGGGTGCAGCACGGACGTCGGATTGGTCGGGTTGCCGATCACGACGAGGTCCGCGTCCTCGGGTACGGCCGCGGGATCCAGCCGAAAGCCGTCCGGCTCACGCAACAGCACCCGGTCGACCGTGTGGCCGGCATCCCGCAGCGCCGCCTCCGGCTCGGTGAACTGCGGGTGGATCACCACCGGCTGACGGACCTTCAGGGCGCGGGCCAGCAGCACGAACGCCTCCGCCGCCCCCGCGGTCAGCAGCACCCGCTCCACCGGCACCCCGTGCCGCGCCGCCACCGCGGCCCGCGCGGCCCGCCCGTCCGGGTAGGCCGCGAGCCCGTCCAGTGACGCGGCGACGTGCTCGCGCAACCACGCCGGAGGCGTGTCCGCACGGACGTTCACCGCGAGATCGGTGAGTGCCGAGCCGTCGTCCCGCACCTCGGAGTCCCCGTGGTGCCGCAGATCGTGCGCGTCGCCCCCGTGCACGCCCTCAGTGCGCATGCGCGTGCCCGCCGTGGTGGTGCCCGTGGTGGTGTCCGTCGTGGTGGTGCCCGTCGTCGTCCGGGTGGAAGTGCGGCTGCTGGGGGAGGCCCACCTTGTCCTCGAAGCCGGGCAGCGCGATGCGGTAGACGCAGGAGTCGCAGTTCATCCGCAGGTCGCCCTTGACGGCCTCCCGGTAGCGCTCCATGACCAGGTCGAGCAGCTCCGGCTCGGGTCCGATGACCTCGGCCGACTGCACCTCGACGTCCGGGTGCGCGGCCGCCCAGCCCTCGGTCTGCTGCCGCACCCGGTCGGGGAGGATGCCGGTGAACAGGAAGTACGGCAGCACCACGACCCTCCGCGCGCCCAGCTTCACGCAGCGGTCCAGACCCGACGGGACGTCCGGCGCCGCCAGCGACACGAACGCCGTCTCGACGCCCGCGTACCCACGCCCCTCCCACAGCAGCCGCGCCGCCTTGTGCACCTCGGCGTTGGCGTCCGGGTCGGTGGAGCCGCGCCCGACGAGCAGCACGGTCACATCGGCTCGGTCCTCGGGCCTACGGGCCGTGGAGCCGAGCGCCTCGTCCAGGCGCCGTTCGAGCACCGCCAGCAGCGACGGGTGCGGGCCCAGCGGGCGCCCGTACGTGTACGAGATCCCGGGGTGCCGCTCCTTCTCGCGGGCCAGCGCCGCCGGGATGTCCCCCTTGGCGTGCCCGGCGGACACCAGCATCAGCGGCACGGCGGCGAACCGGCGTACCCCCTGCTCGACCAGTTCGGTCACGGCGTCACCCAGCGGCGGCGGCGACAGTTCGATGAACCCTCCGGCGACGGGCAGTTCGGGGTGGCGGCGCCCCAACCGCCGTACGAAGTCGCGGAAGGCCTCGGCTCCGGCCTCGTCCCGGGTGCCGTGTCCGGCGATGAGCAGGGCGGGGGGCGGGGTGGTCACGAAAACTCCTTGGTTGCGGGGTGGTACAGCAGGGCGTTGAGCGCGGCGGCGGCGACCGCCGAGCCGCCCTTCTCGGACACGTTGCTGACGGCGGGCAGTCCGCTCTCGCGCAGCGCGGCCTTGGACTCGGCAGCGCCGACGAAGCCGACGGGCAGCCCGATGACGAGCGCCGGGGCGGCGTCGAGGGTCAGCAGCTCCTCCAGCGCGGTCGGCGCACAGCCGATCACCCAGAGCGCGCCGGGCCCGACGTCCTCGTACGCGAGCCGGATCGCGTGGGCCGAACGGGTCAGCCCCGGGCCGGACTTGGCGTCCCTGAGGCGGCAGACGGTGTCGCGGCGCGTGATGCCCGCCGCGACCATCTCCACGTCCACCACGACCGGCGCCCCGGCGTGCAGCGCCGCGTGCGCCTTCACCAGGGCGCCCTCGTCGGTGACGAGGTCGGCCGCGTAGTCGAGGTCGGCCGCGGAGTGGATGACCCGCTCCACGACCGCCCGCGTCAGCGGCGGGAAGTGCGAGGTGTCCAGGCGGGCACGCAGCCGCCGGAAGGACTCCTGCTCGATCGGGTGGATCACGCGGTTCACCGGGCCTCCCGGTGGTAACGTCGCCGCGTGCTGAGCGAGAACCGAGCCAGCACAGCAGCCTCCAATCCTTGGGGAAACCGGGCTGGTTCCAACCCGGCTGGTGTTGATCGCGGAAGACTCGATCGTTCGCCGAGCGACCGAGCAGCGTGAGCCAGGAAGCCTCCTCGTTCGCGAGGAGGAGGGTTCAATTGGGGTCCTCCTGCCAGCGGTAGCCGCGGGGCGTCACCATGCGCCCCGCGACCTCCCGCGTCGCCGTGTTGCCCACGGTCACGACGGTCATCATGTCGACGATCGCCGGATCCAGGGACCCCAGCGACGTCACCCGGCTCGACTCGTCCGGCCGGGAGGCATTGCGGACGACCCCGACCGGCGTCGTCGGTTCCCGGTGCTCGGCGAGGATCGCGAGCGCCTTCGGGAGCTGCCAGTCGCGACCCCGGCTGCGCGGGTTGTAGAACGTCACCACGATGTCCGCCTCGGCCGCCGCCCGCACCCGGCGTTCGATGACCTCCCACGGTGTGTGCAGGTCGGAGAGGCTGATCGACACGTGGTCGTGGCCCAGCGGCGCGCCCAGGATCGCCCCGGCCGCGAGCGCGGCGGTCACGCCCGGCACCCCGACCACGTCGATGTCGTCGGACGCCTCGGCCAGCGCCGGTGACGCCATCGCGTACACGCCCGCGTCGCCGCTGCCGATCAACGCGACGGCCTGGCCGCGCCGCGCCTCGGCCACCGCCGTGCGCGCCCGCTCCTCCTCGGCGCCGAGCCCGGACTCCAGGATCCGCGTGCCGGGGCGCAGCAGATCGCGGATCTGGTCGACGTACTGGTCGAGTCCGACGAGCACGGACGCCCGCCGCAGCTCCTCCTTCGCCCGCGGGGTGAGCAGGTCACGGGCGCCGGGCCCGAGCCCGACCACCGCGAGCCGCCCGCGTGCCACGCGGCGCACGACGGCACAGGTGGCCATCGCGGGCTGCCCGTCCGCACGCGTCGACTTCCGCTTGGGTACGAGGAGTTCACCCCCGCGTACGAGGGCGGCGGCCTCCGCCACGGACGGGGTGCCGACGGCGGTGAGCGGCGCGTTTGAGGGGTTCGGCACGTCCACCGTCGCCAACTCCTCGGCGGTGTACGTCACCACGGGCACCCCGAGCCGTCCGGCGGCCTCGACGATGCCGGGCTCCTCGGCCTTGGCGTCGACGGTGGCCAGCTCCGCGACGGACCTCGGGGACAGCCCGGCGTCACGGAGTACGTCCTCGACGAGACCGAGGACCTCCGCCACCGGGGCGCCCTTGGACGCGCCGACCCCCACCACCAGGGAGGGCGGCCGCAGCAGCACTTCGCGCTCGCCGGGCGCCACGGCCCGGTCGGTGACACGAATGCCGTACGCGCCCTCCGCCGCGACCGGCAGGGGCGGCAGCGGCCACGCCGACTCGGCCCGCAGGGCTACGGGTTCGCCGTCCAGCAGTGCCCGGGTGACCGCGGCGACCTCCCCCTCCACGGGGAAGCCGAGCGTGTCGAGTCCCGGCACTCCGACCGCGTCCGTCGCCGTCGTCACCACCGGCTCGGCCCCGAGCAACTCGCCCACCTCGCGGGCGAGTTCATTGGCGCCGCCGCCATGACCGCCGACGAGCGACACGGCGAACCGCCCGCCCTCGTCCACGCACACGACCCCCGGGTCGGACGTCTTGTCGCCCAGCAGCGGCGCGATCAGCCGCACCACCGCGCCCGTGGCGAGGAAGCACACCAACTGGTCGCACTCCGCGAAGGCCCGCCGCACGGCGTCCCCGACGGACTCGACGGACTCGACGGACTCGGCGGACGCGGCTCCGGCGGACTCACCGGACGCGGACCCGGCGGACGCGGACCCGGCGGACTCAGTGGATCCGGCGGACCAGTCGTACACCCGCGTACGGGTGGGCCAGGCCGCGGCCAGCCGGTCACGGGCCGCCGCGCCCGCCGCCGTGGCGGAAATCAGGCCGATCACTGGAGGACTCCTTCGGTACGCGCCGGAGGCCGGACGCCCCACAGCAGAAAAACGGGGTTGGTGGCCGCGAGCCGGGTGACGTTCCCGGGCAGCGGCGCGAGCCGGGAGGACTGCAGCAGTACGCCGTCGCAGTCGAACCCGGCGGTGGTGAGCGCCTCCCGGGCCGCCGGCACCCGGTCGAGCGCGGCCATGGCGACGACAACGGCCCGCCGGGCCCGCCGTGCGCAGACCGTCACGATGGCGGGCAGCTCGCGCCCCCCGCCGCCGATGAACACGGCGTCCGGATCGTCCAGGTCGGACAGCACGGTCGGCGCGGCCCCGTGCACCACCCGGACGTCGACGCCGTGCGCCTCGGCGTTGGCGAGGATCCGGTCACAGCCGTCCCGTGTCTTCTCGATCGCGGTGACGGCGGCCCCGAACCGCGCGCACTCGACGGCGACGGACCCGGAGCCCGCGCCGACGTCCCAGACCAGATCACCCAGGCGCGGCCCGAGCCGGGCCAGCGCCAGCGCCCGCACCTCGAACTTGCTGATCATCGAGTCGCGGTGGGCGAACTCGCGCTCGTCCAGGGCCCATCGGTCGGGTCCGGCCTGGGGACCGGCGACCGTCCGCACGGGGGCGAGGGCCCGCGACTCGTCGAGGCACAGGACGACACTCACCGCCGTACCCCAGTCGCGGGCCGCGGCCTCCGCCGGGGTGACCCGCTCCACGCGCTCGTGCCCGGGGTCCCCGAGGGCGCTCGCCACGACGAGGATGCGCCCGGCGGAGCGGTGGGCGAGGGCGGCGCCCAGCTCGGCGGGCCCGGAGCCGGGCCCGGTCAGCACCGCCACCTTCGGGTGGGAGCGGCAGACCTGGACGGCCGTGCGCAGCGCGCGCCCGTGGGCGCTCACCACCACCGCGTCGTCCCAGGGCAGCCCGAGCCGCGCGAAGGCGGTCGCGACGGACGAGACACCGGGGCGCACGTCCAGCCGCTCGGCCCCGAACCGCTCGGCCAGCGCCCGCACGATCCCGAAGAACCCGGGGTCACCGGAGGCGAGCACGACGACGCGCCGCTCCTTTTCCAGGCATCCCTCGATCGCGTCGAGGGCGGGCGCGAGCGGCCCCAGCCCGATCCGCTCGACCGCGTCGGGCAGCCGCGCCGCCGCAAGGTGCCGTCGGGCGCCGACGACGAGCCCGGCGTCGGCCAGCGCGTCCGAGGCGTCCGTGGAAAGCGGTGCCCCCGTCCCCGTACCGAAGACGGTGATCACGACGGACTGCCCTTGCGGGCCGCGCGCAGCTCCGCGCGTGCCTGCGGATCGGCCCTGCGGAAGCCGTGGAAGTGACCGGGGTGGTAGAGGTGCGAGCGGGTACCGGTCGCGTCGAGGGCGGGGCCGACCAGGAAGAGGGTGTGCTTCCAGAGCTTGTGCTCCTTGACGGTCTCCTCCAGCGTCTCGATCGTGCACTTCACGATCAGTTCCTCCGGCCAGGTCGCCTGGTAGGCGACCACGACCGGCGTGGACGTCGGATAGCCGCCCTCCAGCAGTTCCCGTACGAGCTGTCCGCTGCGGGCGGCCGAAAGGAACAGCGCCATGGTCGTGCCGTGCCGTGCGAACTCCCGCACCTCCTCGCCGGGCGGCATGGGCGTCTTGCCGCCGCCGAGCCGGGTGAGGATCACGGACTGCGCGACCTCGGGGATCGTCAGCTCGCGCTGGGCGAGCGCGGCCACGGCGGAGAAGGAGGAGACGCCGGGAATGATCTCGGTCTCGACGCCGAGGTCCGCACACCGGTCCAGCTGCTCCTGCGTACCGCCCCACAGGGCCGGGTCGCCGGAGTGGATGCGGGCCACCTTCAGCCCCTCCGCCGCCGCCCGCTCGTACACGGCCACGACGTCCTCCAGGGACATCGTCGCCGAGTCCAGGATCTCCGCCCCCTCGCGCGCGTGCTCGAGGACCTCGGCCTGCACCAGGCTGGCCGCCCAGATCACGACGTCGGCCTCGGCGATGGCGCGCGCGGCGCGGAACGTCAGCAGGTCGGCGGCGCCGGGCCCTGCCCCGACGATGGTCACCTTGCCGGTGGGGGCATCGGCCATGGGAATCGGTCCTCTCCTACGGATGTATCGGGTGCTGCGAGAAGTCAGTGGGCGCGTCGGTGGGCGCGAGATTGTCGCCGGATGTGCGCGAACGGGGTGCGATCGGATACGAAGGGCTCATGGCGGTCTTCGTCGCGCTCGGCGCGTTCCTGATGACGCTGGCCGGCGGCTGGACGGCACAGCGGGTCACCGACCGCCGCCACCTGGTGCTGGGCCTGGCGGGCGGGCTGATGCTCGGCGTGGTCGGCCTGGATCTGCTCCCGGAGGCGCTGAAGGCGGCGGGCGAGGAGGTGTTCGGCGTACCGGCGGCCCTGCTGCTGTTCGTCGCCGGGTTCCTGTTGGCCCATCTGGTGGAACGGCTGCTGGCCGCCCGGCAGGTCGCGCACGGCGGCGAGGAGCACGACGGACGCGCGCCCGAGGTGGGCCTGACGGCCGCCGCGGCGATGGTCGGGCACAGCGCCATGGACGGCGTCGCGATCGGCGCCGCCTTCCAGGTCGGCGGCGGCATGGGCCTGGCGGTCGCGCTCGCGGTGATCGCCCACGACTTCGCGGACGGCTTCAACACGTACACGATCACGAGCCTGTACGGGAACGCGCGCCGCAAGGCGATCACGATGCTGTTCGCGGACGCGGTGGCCCCGGTGATCGGCGCCGCCTCGACCCTGTTCTTCACCATCCCGGAGCGAGCGCTCGGCGGCTATCTCGGCCTCTTCGGCGGCGTACTCCTGTACCTGGCCGCCGCCGAGATCCTCCCCGAGGCGCACCACGAGCACCCGGCCCGCTCGACCCTGCTGTGCACGATCGCGGGAGCGGGGTTCATCTGGCTGGTGGTGGGTCTCGCCGGAAGCGGGTGACTCTCCGGGGCTCACAGTTTCCCGCCGCGTTTGCCGTCCCGCCGGGCGGGTGCGATGAGGGTGGAGAGGTACGGCAGCGGCTCGCCGTCGAGGTCGGCGGCGGGCCGGACGGACTCGCCCTCCAGCCCGAGCGCGGACCCCCACACGGCGTCGTCGAGCCGCCCCGTCACCCGCAGCGCCTCAGCGACCTCCTGCGCCTGCCGCCCGAACTTGTACGCGACGACGGTCCCGGGCCCGTTGAGGGCGTCCTTGAGCACGGCGGCCCCGGCGGTCACCGGCACGAGGGTGAGCGGTTCGGTCCCTTCCGTGAGCACGGCCCCGGAACGTGCCGCCAGATCCTGCATGGCGGTGATACCGGGTACGGTCTCGACGACCGTGCCGGGCACCAGTTCCTCGATGGTCTGCGCGAGATAGGTGAAGGTCGAGTACACGTTCGGATCGCCGATGGTCGCGAAGGCGACGGACGCGTGCCGCCGGAGCAGCTCCGCGACCCGCGCGCCGGCGGCGTCCCAGGCGGCCTCGCGCCGCCCCCGGTCGGTCCGCTCGTTGAGCGCGAACACGACGCGGACGACCTTCTCCTCGGGCACGTAGTGCAGGACGGTGGCCTCCGCGCGCCCCCGCTCTCCTCCGTCCTTTCCATCAGGCGCGGCCATCACCGGTACGACCACGACCTCGGCGGCACGCAGCGCGTTGACGCCCTTGACGGTCACCAGCTCCGGGTCACCGGGGCCGACCCCGATTCCGATCAGCTTGCTGCTCATGACGTCCGGCACCTCTCCACGAACCGACGGGCGACACCGGGCTGTGCCGCCCAGTGCGTGTGCACATAACTCGCGTGCACACCTTGTTGTACGAAACCTTCGACGCGCCGCTCGGGGGCGCGCACCCCCCAGGCGGGAGCCGCCCCGGCGCCCGGCTCGACGAGGGTCCGGTGGAACTCGTGCCCCCGCATCCGCGTCCCGGCGACGGCGAGCACGCTGTCACTCACGGCCACGGCGTCCCGATAGCCCAGGGTGAGCCGCTCACTCATCCCGGCCGAGACGTCGAGCACCCCGCACATGGGCTGCCCGTCGAGCTCGCGAGAGAGATACAGCAGCCCGGCACACTCGGCGGCGACCGGCGCCCCGCCGAACGCCAGCTCGGCCACGGCCTTGCGCAACGGCTCGTTGGCGGACAGCTCGGGCGCGTACACCTCGGGAAACCCTCCACCGATGACCAACCCGCCGGTACCGTCCGGCAGTTGTTCGTCCCGCAGAGGGTCGAAGGCGACGACTTCGGCTCCCGCGGCGGTCAGCAACTCGGCATGCTCGGCATAGGAGAAGGTGAAGGCGGCCCCTCCGGCAACGGCCACCCTCTTCACTCCGGCCGGAGCCCGGTCCTTCAGCCCGTCCGGCGTTTGAGCAGCAACGACCTCAGCCGCGTCCCAAGCCGCACCCGCCAACTCACCCGCACCACGCGCCAACGCGAACAGCGCATCCAGATCACACCCGCGCCGCACCTGCTCGGCCATCGCCCCCACGGCATCCAAGGCATCCGCGCGCCGCTCGGCGACCGGCACCAACCCCAGATGCCGAGAAGGCGTGTCCACCTGCGGAGCGCGCCGCAACGCGCCGAGCACCGGCACCCCGGACGCGTCGAGAGCCTCCCGCAGCATCGACTCGTGCCGCTCGGACCCCACCTTGTTGAGGATCACCCCCGCGACCCGCACCTCGGGATCCCAGGAAGCGAACCCGTGCACCAGCGCGGCCACGGACCGGGACTGTGACGACGCGTCGACGACCAGCACCACCGGCGCCCGCAGCAACTTCGCCACCTGCGCCGTGGACGCGAGCTCACCCTCCCCGGCGGCCCCGTCGTACAGCCCCATCACACCTTCGACGATCGCGAGATCGCACCCGCGCGCGCCGTGCGCGAACAACGGCGCGATCAGCTCCGTACCGCACAGATACGCGTCGAGATTCCGCCCCACGCGCCCGGTGGCGAGCGCGTGGTACCCGGGGTCGATGTAGTCGGGCCCCACCTTGTGCGGGGACACGGCGAGCCCCCGTGAGGCGAAGGCCGCCATCAGCCCCGTGGCAACGGTGGTCTTGCCGCTCCCGGACGTGGGCGCGGCGATGACCAGCCGAGGGACGGAAATCACCACTCGATGCCCCTCTGGCCCTTCTGGCCGGCGTCCATCGGATGCTTGACCTTGGACATGTCCGTCACGAGATCCGCGAACTCGACGAGCTTCCCGGGAGCGTTGCGCCCGGTGATCACGACATGCTGGGTCCCGGGCCGGTCCCGCAGCACGGCGACGACCTCGTCGACGTCCACCCATCCCCAGTGCATGGGGTAGGCGAACTCGTCCAGCACATACAGCTTGTACGTCTCGGCGGCGAGGTCCCGCTTGACCTGCTCCCAGCCCTCGCGGGCCTTCTCCTCGTTGTCCATCTGGGAGTCGCGCTGCACCCACGACCACCCTTCGCCCATCTTGTGCCAGTCGACGGACCCGCCCTCGCCGGAGGCGCCGAGCACGCGCAGCGCGTTCTCCTCCCCGACCTTCCACTTCGCCGACTTGACGAACTGGAACACCCCGATGGGCCACCCCTGGTTCCAGGCGCGCAGCGCCAGCCCGAAGGCGGCGGTGGACTTGCCCTTCCCGATCCCCGTGTGCACCACGACCAGCGGGCGGTTGCGGCGCTGACGCGTCGTCAGTCCGTCCTCCGGTACGACACTCGGCTGCCCCTGCGGCATTACGCGGCCCTCCTCGAAGTCCCCTGCACATCGCGCACGAGCCCGGCGATCGCGTCGGCCCGCAACTCGTCCAGCGTCACCGCCGTGCCGCCCAGTTCACCCGCGAGCCGTCCCGCGAGTCCGAGCCGCACGGGCCCCGCCTCGCAGTCGACGACCACGGAGGCGACCTGGTCGGCCGCGAACAGCCGCGCCGCACGTTCGGCGAGCGCGACGGGCTCAGGGCCGCCGGTGGCCCGCCTGTCGGTCACCACGACGACCAGCGGCCGCCGGGCGGCACCGCGCAGCCGACACCGCAGCACGTCGTGCGCGCGCAGCAGCCCCGCCGCGAGCGGCGTCCGCCCGCCCGTGGGCAGCGACTCGAGGCGGGCGGCGGCCGCGTCCACGGACGAGGTGGGCGGCAGCGCCACGTCGGCCGAGGACCCCCGGAAGGTCACGAGCCCCACCTTGTCCCGCCGCTGGTACGCGTCGAGCAGCAGCGACAGCACCGCGCCCTTGACGGCACTCATCCGCTGCCGCGCCGCCATCGACCCGGAGGCGTCCACCACGAACAGCACGAGGTTGCCCTCACGCCCCTCACGGGTGGCCTGGCGCAGATCGTCCCGCCGCACGACGAGACCGCGCCCCGACCGCCCCCGCGCCCGCTGATGGGGCGCCGCCGCCCGCACGGTCGCCGCCAGGTGCAGCTTGGTGAGTGCCCCTCGGGGCCGCCGCGAC
>NZ_JBEYFS010000180.1:0-24909 GCF_040634475.1 Streptomyces sp. NPDC007095 | reverse complement strand
CCTCGTACTGGACGTACTCGGGTCTGTGCCTGGTGCGGTGAGAGTGCGTGCATGGCGTCGCAGGGCAGACGGGAATTTGACGACAGGGCCTAGCCGCCGGACCGGCCCTGGGTGACCGGGGCCCGTTTGGGCCAGAGCAGATACGTCAGGGCGATCAGGCCGTGGAGCCCCACCGCCCGTAGCGCCACCCACTGGAAGGCGCGCAGCGACGAGGTGTCGCCGGCGCCGACGAACCAGATCGCGCCCTGGAGGAGAGCGCACGCGACGGTCGCCGCGAGGAGGGTGCGGAGCCAGAGGCGGCCCTCGTGGGCGGCCCGGGGCAGGCCGAAGCGCGGGGGCTTCGGCGGGGGCGGGCCACCGGCCAGGCGGTGCGCGGCGTGGCCGTCCAGCCGGCGGATGGTGTAGTGACCGTAGGCGACGGTGAAGCCGAGGTAGAGCGCGGCCAGGCCGTGTTCCCAGCTCGGCTCGGCGCCGTTCCTGAGGTCGATCGCCGTCACCACGAAGAGCACCACCTCCAACAGGGGTTCACACAGCAGCAGGGCCACGCTCGTGCGGCGCAGCCTCAGCAGATAGCGGGCGGCGAGGCCCGCGGCCAGCAGTACCCAGAAGCCGGCCTCGCAAGCGACGATCAACCCGACGATCACGTTTCGCTCCTCTCGGTCACCCCTCCAGGCTCGCGTCCGGGGCGGCTCGGATCGTCGTCGGCGGTGACGAAGTCCCGGTACATCGAAAGATGCAGTTCCGGACCCTTCCTGGGCATCAGGCGGCGGCCCGGCGCACCGTGTTGGATGAAGTCATGGACGGAGTCATGGACGGGGTCGCGGACGCAGTCGTGGCCAGGCGACCGACCCGCCCCCACCGCGACGACGTGGGCATCGCGGTCGGCGGACTGCTCGGCGGACTCTTCCTGTGGAGCGTCGGTCTCTACAGCCGTACACCGGACGATCCGATGTCCCGTGCGGACCAGGGCTGGGCCGTCCTGGTGCCGCTGGCCGTGATGGCCTGCTGCGAGCTGCTGCGCCGGACACGGCCGCGCACCGCCCTGCTCGTCGGCACACTCGCGCTCGTAGCCGACCTGCTGACCCGCGGCAGCCTGGCCACGGTCGTGATGTTCACGGACCTGGTCTACGCGGCAGTCCTGTACGGCTCCCCCGGCGCGGCCCGCCGCATCCCCTGGATCACCGGGCTGATCACGGTGATCGCGACCGTGTGGCCGGTCGCGGCCTGGCACAAGCCGGAGGGGCTGCTGATCGGCGCGTTCACCGGCCTGGTGACGTTCACCCCCGCCGCCACCGGCTGGATCGTCCGCAACCACCGCGACACCGCCGTCGCCGAACGGCTGCGCGCCGAACAGACGGCCCTGCTCGCCGAGATGGACCGCGCCCAGGCCGTCAGCGCCGAACGGGCCCGGATGGCACGGGAGTTGCACGACATGGTGGCCAACCATCTCTCCGCGATCGCGATCCACTCCACGGCCGCGCTCTCCATCGACGACCCGAAGACGTCCAAGGACGCGCTCACCGTCATCCGTGAGAACAGCGTCGAGGGGCTCGCCGAGATGCGCCGGCTGATCGGGATCCTGCGCGACGGCGGCGGCGACCGCGAACCGGCCGCGGCCCCCACCCTCGACGGGCTCGATGTCCTGGTGGCCGGCGCCCGCGCCAACGGACTCGACGTCACGCTCACCGCCGAGCACGGCACGGTGCCCGCCCCGGTCGAACTCGCCGCGTACCGCATCGTCCAGGAGTCGCTGACCAACGCTCTCAAGCACGCGCCCGAGGGCCACGTCGCGGTGACGCTCGCCCAGCGGGACGGCTCGCTCGCCATCGCGGTGACCAGCCCGTACGGCGGTCCGAGCGGCCCCCGCGCCCCTGGTTCCGGCGCCGGTCTCGTGGGTATGCGGGAGCGGGCCGACCTGCTCGGCGGCAGCTTCGAGGCGGGGCCCGAGTCCTCCCCCGACAGCGGGAACGGCAAGAACAGCAGGGACGGCAAGGACGGCCAGATCTGGGCCGTACGCGCCGCCCTGCCCCTCGTCCAGGGAGAAACCGAATGATCCGCGTGCTCGTCGCCGAGGACCAGTCCGCCGTACGGGCCGGGCTCGTCCTCATCCTGCGCAGCGCGCCCGACATCGAGGTGGTCGGCGAGGCCGCGGACGGCGAGCAGGCGGTCGCGCTCGCCCGCGAACTCCGCCCGGACCTCGTTCTGATGGATGTACAGATGCCCCGGCTCGACGGAGTGTCCGCCACCCGTCAGGTCGTCGCCGAGCGGCTCGCCGACGTGCTCGTGCTCACCACCTTCGACCTCGACGAGTACGTCTTCGGGGCGCTGCGCGCGGGCGCCTCGGGGTTTCTGCTGAAGAACACGGAGGCGAGGGATCTGCTGGTGGCGGTGCGGACGGTGGCGAGCGGCGAGGGGCTGATCGCCCCGGCCGTGACGCGTCGGCTGATCGCCGAGTTCGCCGCGCAGCCGGTACGGGAGCCGAGCGCCGACCCGGCCGTGCTCGACGCGCTGACACGCCGGGAGCGGGAGGTGCTGTCCTGCCTGGGTGAGGGGCTCTCCAACGCGGAGATCGCGGGACGGCTGGACATGGCGGAGGCGACGGTGAAGACCCACGTCAGCCGTCTGCTGGGGAAGCTGGAGTTGCGGAGCAGGGTGCAAGCGGCCGTGCTGGCCCAGGAGTTGGGGGTCTGACCCACCCTCGGGTGCACTGGTCCAGACCTATTGACCTATGGTCCAGACCTTTCTATTCTCGCGGCACTGCGCTTGGTCATGCCCCCGACACCTCCCCGCCGACGGGGCGCGCCGGAGGCGAGAGCGCGAGCGCGCGGAGGCCCGAAGGGTTGAGCACGGTCGCGCTCTCGCCACCGGCTGGAGCGCCCCGGAGGCGAAACAGACAAAGAAGGAGGCGCAGCATGCGCTTCAGAACCAGAGTCCGACAGCGAACCGTGGCAGGACTCACCACTCTGCTGCTTCCGCTCGCCGCCCTCGTCGGGCTCGCGAGCCCCGCCTCGGCAGCCACCTCCGCCACCGCCACGTACACCAAGACCCAGGACTGGGGTACGGGCTTCGAAGGCAAGTGGACGGTCACCAACACCGGCACCACCAGCATCAGTTCCTGGACGATCGACTGGGACTTCCCCTCCGGTACGTCCGTCACCTCGGCCTGGGACGCGGACGTCACCTCCTCCGGCACCCACTGGACCGCGAAGAACAAGTCGTACAACGGCACCCTCGCCGCGGGCGCCTCCGTCTCCTTCGGCTTCAACGGCGCCGGCACGGGATCTCCGACCAACTGCACACTCAACGGCGGCAGTTGTGACGGCGGCACCACCGTCCCCGGAGACAACCCGCCGAGCACGCCCGGCACCCCCACCGCCTCCGCGATCACCGACACCTCGGTGAATCTCTCCTGGAGCGCGGCCACCGACGACAAGGGCGTCAAGAACTACGACGTCCTGCGCGGCGACACCTTGGTCGCCACCGTGACCACGACCTCGTACACGGACACCGGTCTGACCGCCGGCGCCGACTACTCGTACACCGTCCAGGCCCGTGACACCGCCGACCAGACCGGTCCGGTCAGCGGCGCGGTCGCCGTGCACACCACGGGCGGCGGTACGAACCCGCCCCCGACCGGCAACGCCGTCAAGCTCGGCTACTTCACCGAGTGGGGCATCTACGGCCGCAACTACAACGTCAAGAACCTGGTGACCTCGGGCTCGGCAGCGAAGATCACGCACATCAACTACGCCTTCGGCAACGTCACCAACGGTCAGTGCGCGATCGGCGACTCCTACGCGGACTACGACAAGGCCTTCACCGCCGACCAGTCGGTCAGCGGCGTCGCCGACACCTGGGACCAGCCGCTGCGCGGCAACTTCAACCAGCTGCGCGAGCTGAAGGCCAAGTACCCCAACATCAAGATCCTCTGGTCCTTCGGCGGCTGGACCTGGTCCGGCGGCTTCGCCCAGGCCGCGGCCAACCCGACCGCGTTCGCCCAGTCCTGCTACAACCTGGTCGAGGACCCGCGCTGGGCCGACGTCTTCGACGGCATCGACATCGACTGGGAGTACCCGAACGCCTGCGGTCTGTCCTGCGACACCAGCGGCGCCGCGGCCTACAAGAACCTGATGCAGGCCCTGCGCGCCAAGTTCGGCACGGGCAACCTGGTCACCGCGGCCACCACGGCCGACGGCACCTCCGGCGGCAAGATCGACGCCGCCGACTACGCGGGCGCCTCGCAGTACGTCGACTGGTACAACGTGATGACGTACGACTTCTTCGGAGCGTTCAACGCGCAGGGCCCGACCGCCCCGCACTCCCCGCTCACCTCGTACAGCGGTATCCCGACGCCCGGCTTCACCACGGCCGACGCGATCGCCAAGTTCAAGGCGAAGGGCGTGCCCGCGAGCAAGCTGCTGATCGGCATCGGCTTCTACGGCCGCGGCTGGACGGGCGTCACCCAGGACGCACCGGGCGGCACGGCCACGGGTCCGGCGGCGGGAACGTACGAGCAGGGCATCGAGGACTACAAGGTGCTGAAGACGTCCTGCCCCGCCACAGGCACGATCGCGGGGACGGCGTACGCGCACTGCGGCAGCAACTGGTGGTCCTACGACACCCCGGCGACCATCGGCACGAAGATGGCCTGGGCCAAGAACCAGGGCCTGGGCGGCGCGTTCTTCTGGGAGTTCAGCGGAGACACCAGCAACGGCGAACTGGTGAGCGCGATCAACAGCGGACTCGGATAGCCCTTGGGCCCCATCGACGCTCCCCCCAGACTTCGTCCGGGGGGAGACCCTCACCCGGCGAGTGAATGCGGCCTTTCAGGCCACATTCACTCGCTGTCCGGGCGGGGCTGCCTCCAGCCACGCGAGGAAACCGGTCAGCGCGTCCTCGCTCATCGCCAGTTCCAGGCGGGTGCCCCGGTGCACGCAGGCCAGGATGATCGCGTCGGAGAGCAGGGCGAGTTCTTCCTCGCCGTCCGGGGTGCGACGGCCGGCCACCTCGATCGCCGAGCGTTCCAGGACGCGGCGGGGGCGGGGGGAGTACGAGAAGACGCGATACCACTCGATGCGGTCGCCGTTGTAGCGGGCGACGCCGTAGCCCCAGCCTTTTCCGTTGGGGTCGCTCTTCTCCGGGACGTCCCAGCGCAGGCTGCAGTCGAACGTGCCCCCGGAGCGCTGGATCAGCCGGCGGCGGAGGCCGAAGACGAACAGCCCCACCACCACGAGCGCCACTACCAATCCGCACACAGTCAGAGCGAGGACCATCGACACCGACCTCCTCGTCTCCTAGGTAACGGAAAAGAAAAAACCTCCGCATTTGCCTCAGCCGCGGCGGGGGCCGGAGTGATCCGGTCCCCGCCGCGGCTGAGGCAAAGCATCACACAGCGCGGCGACTCAGCGCGCCGACACCGCCCGCAGACGGACGTCCGCGCGGCGCTCGGCGGAGGCATCGCCCTCCGCCTTCGCGCGCTCGAGCTCCCGCTCCACGCGCTGGACGTCGATCTCGTCCGACAGCTCGGCGATCTCGGCCAGCAGTGACAGCTTGTTGTCGGCGAACGAGATGAAACCGCCGTGCACCGCGGCGACGACCGTTCCACCATCACTCGTACGGATGGTCACCGGGCCCGACTCCAGCACACCGAGCAGCGGCTGGTGACCGGGCATGACGCCGATGTCGCCGGACGCGGTACGCGCGACGACCAGGGTGGCCTCGCCGGACCAGACACTGCGGTCCGCGGCGACGAGCTCGACGTGCAGCTCAGCAGCCAAGGTGGGCTCCTCGGGTCACCACCCGGCATGGCCGCCGGGTGTTGGGTCAAAGTCTAATGGGCGTACGGAGGGGGACGGGACGCGCCCCGCGAGGTGCGGTCCCGTCCCCCTCCCTTACGAACACGAGTTCCTCAGGAACCGGAGTCCCTCAGATACGCGAGGTTCAGGAGACGCCGAGCTCCTTGGCGTTGGCCTTGAGGTCCTCAATGCCACCGCACAGGAAGAACGCCTGCTCCGGGAAGTGGTCGTACTCACCGTCGATGATCGCGTTGAAGGCCGCGATCGACTCGTCCAGCGGGACGTCCGACCCGTCGACGCCGGTGAACTGCTTGGCGACGTGGGTGTTCTGGGACAGGAAGCGCTCCACGCGACGGGCGCGGTGGACAGTGAGCTTGTCCTCCTCGCCGAGCTCGTCGATACCGAGGATCGCGATGATGTCCTGGAGGTCCTTGTACTTCTGCAGGACCGACTTGACCCGCATCGCGGCGGCGTAGTGATCCGCCGCGATGTAGCGCGGGTCCAGGATGCGGGACGTGGAGTCCAGCGGGTCCACGGCCGGGTAGATGCCCTTCTCGGAGATCGGACGGGACAGAACCGTCGTCGCGTCGAGGTGGGCGAACGTGGTGGCCGGGGCCGGGTCGGTCAGGTCGTCCGCGGGGACGTAGATCGCCTGCATCGAGGTGATCGAGTGACCACGGGTCGAGGTGATGCGCTCCTGGAGGAGACCCATCTCGTCGGCCAGGTTCGGCTGGTAGCCCACCGCGGAGGGCATACGGCCGAGCAGGGTCGAGACCTCGGAACCGGCCTGCGTGAAGCGGAAGATGTTGTCGATGAAGAACAGCACGTCCTGGTTCTGGACGTCACGGAAGTACTCCGCCATCGTCAGACCCGCGAGAGCGACGCGCAGACGGGTGCCCGGGGGCTCGTCCATCTGACCGAAGACAAGCGCGGTCTTGTCGATGACGCCCGAGTCCGACATCTCCTCGATGAGGTCGTTGCCCTCACGGGTGCGCTCACCGACACCGGCGAACACGGAGACACCGTCGTGGTTGTTGGCGACGCGGTAGATCATCTCCTGGATGAGCACCGTCTTGCCGACACCGGCACCGCCGAACAGACCGATCTTTCCACCCTTGACGTACGGGGTGAGAAGGTCGATGACCTTGACGCCGGTCTCGAACATCTCGGTCTTCGACTCGAGCTCGTCGAAGCGCGGGGCCTTGCGGTGGATGGACCAGCGCTCGCCCTCGTACTTCTCGTCGGAGTTCAGCACCTCACCGAGGGTGTTGAACACCTTGCCCTTGGTGAAGTCGCCGACGGGGACGGTGATGCCCGTGCCCGTGTCGGTGACCGCGGCCTGGCGGACCAGACCGTCGGTGGGCTGCATGGAGATCGTGCGGACCAGGCCGTCACCCAGGTGCTGGGCGACCTCCAGGGTCAGCGTCTTCTTCTCGCCGGCGTTGGCCGGGTCGGCCACCTCGACGTGAAGGGCGTTGTAGATGTCCGGCATCGCGTCGACGGGGAACTCCACGTCGACGACCGGGCCGATGACCCGGGCGACGCGGCCCGTGGCAACGGCCGTCTCAGAAGTCGTCGTCATTACTTGTCACTCCCCGCGGTCGCGTCGGCAAGGGCTGCGGAGCCACCGACGATCTCGCTGATTTCCTGGGTGATTTCGGCCTGGCGGGCCGCATTGGCAAGACGGGAGAGCGTGGTGATCAGGTCTCCCGCGTTGTCGGTCGCCGACTTCATCGCGCGGCGGGTGGCGGCGTGCTTGGAGGCAGCCGACTGGAGCAGCGCGTTGTAGATACGGCTCTCGACGTACCGGGGCAGAAGGGCGTCGAGGACGTCCTCCGCCGACGGCTCGAACTCGTACAGCGGAAGAATCTCGCCCTTGGGCGCCTCCTCCGCGACCTCTTCGAGGCGCAGCGGCAGCAGGCGGCCGTCGACCGCCGTCTGCGTCATCATCGAGACGAACTCGGTGTAGACGATGTGGAGTTCATCCACGCCGCCGGCCGCCGTCTCCTTCTCGATGGCCTCGATCAGCGGCGCCGCGACCTTCTTGGCGTCCGCGTAGGTGGGCTCGTCGGTGAAGCCCGACCACGACTGCACGACCGTGCGCTCGCGGAAGTTGTAGTGGGCCAGACCGCGGCGGCCGACGATGTAGGTGTCGACCTCCTTGCCCTCCGCCTCGAGACGGGCGGTCAACAGCTCCGCCGCCTTGATGGCGTTGGAGTTGAAGGCGCCGGCCAGTCCGCGGTCGCTCGTGAGGAGCAGCACCGCGGAACGGGTCGCCGTCTCCGCCTCCGTGGTCAGCGGGTGCTTGGTGTTCGAGCCGGTGCCGACCGCCGTGACCGCGCGGGTGAGCTCGGTCGCGTACGGCGCGGAGGCCGCCACCTTGCGCTGCGCCTTGACGACACGCGAGGCGGCGATCATCTCCATCGCCTTGGTGATCTTCTTGGTCGCGGTGACGGATCGGATGCGACGCTTGTAGACCCGGAGCTGGGCTCCCATGAGTCAGGTCCCTTCCTTACGTCACTTGGCCGCGGCCGGAACGTCTTCGCCGAGAAGCTTGCCGTCCGAGGTCTCGAACTGCTTCTTGAAGTCCGCGATGGCGTCCGCGATGGCGGTGAGGGTGTCGTCCGACATCTTGGCGCCCTCCTTGATGGAGGTCATGAGGCCCTGCTCCTTGCGGTGCAGGTACTCCAGGAGCTCCGTCTCGAAGCGGCGGATGTCGGCGACCGGTACGTCGTCCATCTTGCCGGTGGTGCCGGCCCACACGGAGACGACCTGGTCCTCGGTGGCCATCGGCTGGTACTGAGGCTGCTTGAGCAGCTCGACCAGGCGCTGACCGCGCTCCAGCTGCGACTTCGACGCGGCGTCCAGGTCGGAACCGAAGGCGGCGAACGCCTCCAGCTCGCGGTACTGGGCGAGGTCCAGACGCAGTCGGCCCGACACCTGGCGCATCGCCTTGTGCTGGGCGGAGCCACCGACGCGGGAGACCGAGATACCGACGTTCAGGGCCGGACGCTGGCCGGCGTTGAACAGGTCGGACTCCAGGAAGCACTGGCCGTCGGTGATGGAGATGACGTTGGTCGGGATGAACGCCGACACGTCGTTCGCCTTGGTCTCGACGATCGGCAGACCCGTCATCGAACCGGCGCCCATCTCGTCGGAGAGCTTCGCGCAGCGCTCCAGCAGACGGGAGTGCAGGTAGAAGACGTCACCGGGGTAGGCCTCGCGCCCCGGCGGACGGCGCAGCAGCAGGGACACGGCGCGGTAGGCGTCGGCCTGCTTCGAGAGGTCGTCGAAGATGATGAGGACGTGCTTGCCCTCGTACATCCAGTGCTGGCCGATGGCCGAACCGGTGTACGGCGCAAGGTACTTGAAGCCGGCCGGGTCGGACGCCGGGGCGGCGACGATGGTCGTGTACTCCAGCGCGCCGGCCTCTTCGAGGGCGCCACGCACGGAGGCGATGGTCGAACCCTTCTGACCGATGGCGACGTAGATGCAGCGGACCTGCTTCTTGGTGTCGCCCGAGCGCCAGTTGTCGCGCTGGTTGATGATCGTGTCGACGGCCAGCGCGGTCTTGCCGGTCTGACGGTCGCCGATGACCAGCTGACGCTGACCACGGCCGATCGGGGTCATCGCGTCGACGGCCTTGTAGCCGGTCTCCATCGGCTCGTGCACCGACTTGCGGACCATGACGCCCGGGGCCTGCAGCTCGAGGGCGCGGCGGCCGGTGGTCTCGATCTCGCCGAGGCCGTCGATCGGGTTGCCGAGCGGGTCGACGACGCGGCCGAGGTAGCCCTCGCCCACGGCGACGGACAGCACCTCACCGGTGCGCTGCACCGGCTGGCCCTCCTCGATACCACTGAACTCGCCGAGGACGACCGCACCGATCTCGCGCTCTTCCAGGTTCAGCGCGAGACCGAGGGTTCCGTCCTCGAACTTCAGCAGCTCGTTCGCCATCGCCGAGGGAAGACCCTCGATCTTGGCGATACCGTCGCCGGCGACGGTGACCGTACCGACCTCCTCGCGCGAGGCCGCGTCCGGCTTGTACGACTGGACAAAGTTCTCCAGCGCGTCCCGGATCTCCTCCGGCCGGATCGTGAGCTCCGCCATCTGGGTTCCCTGCTCTCCTTGTTGGGCCCGAAGTTTTCTTGGGGGGTCTGGGGTCAGCCCCCAGGAATCCTCTGCACGGCCCAACCAGGGCCGTAAGCACTACGTAGTTACGCGTATTGAGTTGCTACTGGCCGACGATGCGTCGGCGCGCGTCCTCGAGTCGGTCCGCGACGGCACCGTCGATGATCTCGTCGCCGACCTGCACCCGGATCCCGCCGATGACCTCGGGGTCCACGTCGAGGTTGAGGTGCATCGGGCGGCCGTAGAGCTTCGCCAGGGCGGCGCCGAGGCGCTGCTTCTGTCCGTCGCTCAGCGGGACCGCCGAGGTGACGACGGCGACCATGCGGTTGCGGCGCTCGGCGGCGAGCTTGGACAGGGACTCGAGTCCCGCTTCCAGGCTACGTCCCCGGGGCGCGGCCACAAGGCGCGTCACCAGGCGTTCGGTGGTCGGGTTGGCCCGGCCGCCGAGCAGGCTGTGCAGCAGCTCGCTCTTGGCCGCCTTCGAGGCGGTGCGGTCGGTCAGCGCGGCGCGCAGCTCGGTGTTCGAGGAGACGATCCGGCCGAAGCGGAACAGTTCGTCCTCGACATCGTCGAGCGCGTTCGCCCGCTGGGCGGCCGTGAGGTCGGCGATGCTCGCCAGCTCCTCCAGCGCGTCCACCAGGTCACGCGACTGCGACCAGCGCGAGCGCACCAGGCCGGCCACCAGGTCCGCGGTCGGCCCGCCGACCTGGCCGCCGAGCAGGCGCTGGGCCAGCTCGGCCTTGGCCTCGCCGGGCTGCGCCGGGTCGGTCAGGACCCGACGCAGCGACACCTCGCGGTTGAGCAGCGCGGTGACGGAGGCCAGCTCGTCGCCGAGCTGGACCGCGTCCACGGACGTCGAGTCCGTCAGCGCGTCGAGACGCTCACGAGCTGCAGCGAGGGCCTCGCGGCTTGCTCCGTGTGCGGTCATCGAGTCGCCTCGGCCTTCTCCTCGAGCTCGTCGAGGAAGCGGTCGATGACGCGGCTCTGCCGGGCGTGGTCCTCGAGGGACTCACCGACGAGCTTGCCGGCCAGGTCGGTGGCGAGCTTGCCCACGTCCTGTCGCAGCGCCTGCGAGGCGGCCTTGCGGTCGGCCTCGAGCTGCGAGTGACCGGCGGCGATGATCTCCTCGCGCTGCCGCTGGCCTTCCGCACGCATGTCGGCGATGAGCGTGGCGCCCTGCTCCTGCGCCTCCTGGCGCAGCCGCGCGGCCTCGTGCCGTGCCTCGGCGAGCTGGGCCTTGTACTGCTCCAGCACGCTCTGGGCTTCGACCTTCATGGCGTCGGCCTCTTCGATACCGCCTTCGATCGCCGCGCGGCGCTCTTCCAGAACCTTGTTGATGTTCGGGAGGAGCTTCTTCCAGAAGAAGAAGAACACGATGGCGAAGGCGATGGTGCCGACGAGCAGCTCGGGACCCGCCGGGATGAGCGGGTTCTGCTCTTCCTCGGCTGCGAGTGCAACCAGGTTGGCGATCACATCAGTGCCTTTCGTCGTTTCGTGTCAGTAAGGGGTGATTACTTACCGAACACGAACGGCATAACGATGCCGATGAGGGCGAGCGCCTCACAGAAGGCGAAGCCGAGGATCTGGTTGGCGCGGATCAGACCGGCGGCTTCGGGCTGACGGGCCAGGGCCTGGGTGCCGTTACCGAAGATGATGCCGACGCCGACGCCGGGGCCGATGGCGGCGAGGCCGTAGCCGATGGAACCGAGCGAACCGGAGACAGCGGCGAGGGTCTCAGTGGCAGCCATGCTGAATCTTCCTTCTCTTTCTTGGACCGGCGGGGGTTGGCCACCGGACGTTCTGGGGCTTGCGGGGGCGGTGACTCAGTGGTGCTCGGCGAGAGCGCCCTGAAGGTACGAGCAGGCCAGCAGCACGAAGACGTACGCCTGGACGGCCTGCACGAAAAGCTCGAAGAGGATCATGACGATGGTCATCACGAACGAGACGCCGGCCGCGGGGACCATCCAGCTGTTCAGCAGGTACCAGGAGGCGACCGTGAACATGACCAGCATCAGGTGGCCGGCGAACATGTTGGCGAAGAGTCGGACCGCGTGCGTGAAGGGTCGGACGATCAGGTTCGAGAGGAACTCGATGACCATCACGAGCGGCAGCACCCCGCCGAGCGACTTGTCGTAGCCCGTCACGTTCTTGAAGAAGCCGACGAAGCCGTGGCGCTTGAACGTGACCGAGACCCAGAGGATCCAGACCAGCGCGGCGAGTACCACCGGGAAGGCGAAGACCGACGAGACCGGGAACTGGGCCAGCGGGATCACGGACCAGATGTTCATGATCCAGATGAAGAAGAACAGCGAGACCATCAGCGGGACGTACTTCTCGCCCTCGCGCTTGCCGAGCGTCTCGTAGACGATGCCGCGGCGCACGAAGTCGTAACCGGCCTCACCGACCATCTGCAGCTTGCCCGGGATCACCTTGGCCTTGCCGAAGGCCGCCCAGAAGAAGGCGACGACAAGGATGGAGGTGAGGAGGGCGAGCAGCATGACCTTGTTGAACTCGAACCCCCCGACCGTGGCGAGCGGCTTGAAGAGGAACGAGTGCAGGCCCGGAGCCGGAAAGCCACACCCGTTGTCGGACATGATCCGACAGCTCCAGTCAAAGGCGAGCTGGGTCTGGTCAGCACTCACCACGGGCTCCTTCGGCGTGACGCATAGGTACGGCAACCTCGTTGTGTCGGCGCGGCGCGCAGCCGCGGTTCGGCACTGGACTGGTGTAACGAATGTGGGGGCGGCTGTGGGGCATCAAGCCTCGCGATTGAGCAGGCGTCAGCTCAGATGCCCGCGCCCGCGATGCCGCAGTTGGCACCGGACGATAGCAGGATCTCCCACATGGCTTTATCCCACCCCTACCCCTCACGACGAGGACCCTGATTTCTCGGGCTTCTCGCTCTTCTTCTCGGGTTCGGGGTCCACATAGAAGATCTTGGCCTTCATGTGCGCCCGCGCCTGCGCCGCCATCCACACGACGGTCGCGAGGACGAGACCGACCGCGAACGCCCTGGGGTTGAACAGAGACGTGTTCTTGAAGAGTGCCACGAAGATCAGGAGCAGCAGGAGCTGGGCGACGTAGAGCATCAGACCCATGGCCTGGAACAGCTGCGGGAGCGTTTTTGCCGTCCACTGCAGGACGTAGAGGCCGATCCCCATGAAGAGGATGGCCAGCAGTGTGCCGATGCCCGCGCCGAGCGCGCCCTTGCCACCCGCGACCACTCCACTGACGGCGACGGCGATCACGCCGACAGCCGCTGTGGGGACAGCGGTGTGCAGTAGGTTCCGGGCGTCATTGGACGGCATGGCGGCAACTCCGCTTGCTTCGGGGGCAGGGTGTCGTCATGGACGAGCGTAGTCCCGGGCTGAGAGAGAACCTCACGCCAAGGGGCCGTCTCACGACGCTCCTTCGGCTCTATCCCGGGTTCTCGTGAACCGTATCACAAACTATTTGATGCGGTCTTTACCTAGAAGGTGTGCTCGCTGTCACACATGAGAGTGAACCTGCGCGTTTGTGCAATATCGAGGGGAATTTGTCTGGTATTGAGGCGGTTTGCCGGTGATCCCTCTTGCGGAATTCTTACTTTGCGTCAGCGTGAAGATTCGGCTTTGCGCGCTTCCAGGAAGCGCGCACGGGCACCAATTGCCGTCGCTCCGTTGACTCCTGAGACACCCGTGGTGACCGGGGAACGGTGTTCGCGCACGCCCTCTTCCCGCTCCTGGGCCGCCTTCTCGTGGGACGCCGGCTCCTCGTACGCGACGGAGGCCACGGCGGCCTCCGCCTCGGCCGCCAGGGCGACCCTGCGACGGCGGCGGTAGCGCGGCGGCACCAGGTGCTCGGCCCAGCGCGGGGCACGCGGCGTGAAGCGCGGCAGCAGGAGCAGTACGAGACCCACCGCGCTGAGCGCCGCGATGCCGAGCACGATCCACATGGACGCCGAGTTCACCGAGAAGGCGAGCGCTCCGAAGGCGATCAGCGCCGACCAGAAGTACATGATCAGGACGGCCCTGCTGTGCGAGTGGCCGACCTCCAGGAGGCGGTGGTGCAGGTGGCCGCGGTCGGCGGCGAAGGGTGACTGGCCGCGCCAGGTGCGCCGCACGATGGCGAGCACCAGGTCGGCGGCCGGGACCGCGATGATCGTCAGCGGCAGCAGCAGCGGGATGTAGACCGGCACCGTCTGGTGCACGGTGTTGCGCTCCGAACCGGAGAACAGGTTCATGGCGTCCGGGTCGATCTGCCCGGTGATGGAGATCGCGCCGGCGGCCAGCACCAGGCCGATCAGCATCGAGCCGGAGTCGCCCATGAAGATCCGGGCGGGGTGCATGTTGTGCGGCAGGAAGCCCAGACACATGCCCATGAGGATCGACGCGAAGAGGGTCGCCGGAGCGGCGGCCTCGATGCCGTAGCTGTACCAGATGCGGTACGCGTACAGGAAGAACGCGGCTGAGGCGATGCACACCATGCCGGCGGCCAGACCGTCGAGGCCGTCGACGAAGTTCACCGCGTTGATCGTGATGACGACCAGCGCCACGGTGAGCAGGGTGCCCTGCCACTGGGTCAGCGCGACCAGGCCGACGCCGGGGATGGGCAGCCACAGGATCGTCAGACCCTGCATGACCATCACACCCGCGGCGATCATCTGGCCGCCCAGCTTGATCAGGGCGTCGATCTCGAACTTGTCGTCCAGGACACCGATCAGCCAGATCAGCGCGGCGCCGGAGAGCAGCGCGCGGGGCTCGTTGGAGTCGGAGAAGACCGCGTTGAGGTTCCGCAGATGGTCGGCGACCAGCAGACCGGCGCACAGACCGAAGAACATCGCGATGCCGCCGAGCCGCGGCGTGGGTTCCCGGTGCACGTCACGTGCCCGGATCTGCGGCATGGCTCCGGCCACGATCGCGAACTTCCGTACCGGCCCTGTCAGCAGATACGTCACCGCGGCCGTGATGCAGAGCGTCAGCAGATATTCACGCACGGGCTTCCCCACAGGTCTCGCTGGCCATCTCAGCCCCACACCCTAGCGATGCGCGCATATGGTTGGGGACTTCCGGGTAGCGACGATGGTTGCACGAGTGGCTGTGCACACGTGTGCGTGTACCCCTCACTCGTCCGGATAGGGCGGAAATCTCCCGGCCAGATCCCGTACTTCTTCACGCACCCGCTTGCTGTCGGTCTCGTCACGCAGCACCGCCGCGAACATCTTCGCGACCTGCGCCATCTCCGCCTCGCCCATCCCCTGCGTGGTCAGCGCGGCCGTGCCCAGGCGCAGGCCGCGTGCGTCGCCGTGGGGCAGCGCGCAGGTGTCGAGGACCATTCCGGCGGCGGCGAGACGTCCTCGTGCGCCGCGTCCGTCGAGACCGAGCGGAGAGGTGTCCGCGGTGAGCATGTGGGTGTCGGTCCCCCCGGTGGTGAGGGCGAGCCCCTCCGCGGCCAGCCCCTCGGCCAGCACCTTCGCGTTGGCGACCACCTGATGTGCGTACGCCATGAAGGCGGGCGTCGCGGCCTCGCCGAACGCGACGGCCTTGGCGGCGATGGTGTGCATCTGGGCGCCGCCCTGGGTGAAGGGGAAGACGGCCCGGTCGACCCGCTCGGCCAGCTCACTTCCACACAGGATCATGCCGCCGCGGGGGCCGCGCAGCACCTTGTGCGTGGTGGCGCAGACGACATCGGCGTACGGCACCGGACTGGGCGCCGCTCCCCCGGCGACCAGGCCGATGGGGTGGGCGGCGTCGGCGATGAGATAGGCGCCGACCTCGTCGGCGATCGCCCGGAAGAGCGCGTAGTCGATGTGCCGGGGGTAGGAGATCGACCCGCAGACGATGGCCTTCGGCCGGTGCGTACGGGCCAGCGCGCGCACCTGTTCGTAGTCGATGAGCCCGCTCTCCGCCTCCACCGGGTACCCGACGAAGTCGAACCAGCGGCCGGAGAAGTTCGCGGGCGACCCGTGCGTGAGGTGGCCGCCGAACGGCAGCCCCATGGCCAGGACGGTGTCCCCCGGCCGCAGCAGGGCGGCGTACGCGGCGAGGACGGCCGAAGATCCGGAGTGGGACTGCACGTTGGCGTGCTCGGCACCGAAAAGGGCCTTGGCGCGCTCCACGGCGAGGCGCTCGGCGACGTCGACGATCTCGCAGCCGCCGTGGTGGCGGGCGCCGGGATAGCCCTCGGCGTACTTGTTCGCCAGCGGCGACCCGAGGGCGGTCAGCACCGCCTTCGAGGTGAAGTTCTCGGCCGCGATCAGCTGGAGCGTCGTCGACTGCCGCGCCAGCTCCCCCATCAGGATCTCGGCGAGCTCCGGGTCCTGCAGACGCAGAACATCCGCTTCCAGCGTTTGTGTGACCGGCATGGTGGACTCCGGGCCTCGGCAGGGTGCGCTACGTCCAATGTAGAACCGGGACCGGTGGGACGCCCGGTATTACGGCCTATCGGGCGTCCCGCGAGAAAACGCCCGCACCTGTCCTACGCGCGCGCCCGCACCCCGGTAAGCGCCGTCACCACTGGGTCCAGCGCCTCGTTGATCTCGTCGCCGATCGAGCGGAAGAACGGCAGGGGCGCGCCGTACGGGTCGAAGACCTCGTCCGCCTCCGCCGTGGGAGCCAGGAGCCACCCGCGTAGAGCGGCAGCCGCCCGGACCAGGGCGCGGGCGCGTTCGACCACTCCGTCCTCCAGAGGCGGCAGCGTGGCCGGGTCTATGGCGCGGACCAGCCTGGTGAACTCCTTCAGGGTGAAGGTGCGCAGGCCCGCGGAGTGGCCCATGGAGATGACCTGGGCACGGTGGTCGCGAGTGGCGGTGAGGACCAGGTCGGCCCTGATGACGTGGTCGTCGAGGAGCTCGCGGCCGACGAAGCCGGAGGGGTCCGCGCCGAAGTCCGCGAGGACGGTCTCGGCGTTGGCCTCCATGGGGGCGCCCTCGTGCCCCCAGGTGCCGGCGCTCTCGACGATGAGGCCGCCCCACAGGGGGTCGCCCAGCCGGTCCGCGAGGGCATGGCGGGTCAGCCGCTCGGTGATCGGCGAGCGGCACACGTTGCCGGTGCTGACGTGGAGGATGCGGAAGGACCCCCTGGGGGACCCATTGGTCCCCGTGATCCCCGTGCCTATGCCACGCCCCGCGTCAGGGGCTGTCAATTCGCCACCTCGAGGTCGGGTACGACCTTCCGGAGCTCCTCCGCCGACAGGGCACCCGCGCGCAGCAGGACCGGCACCTTGCCGGTGACGTCGACGATCGAGGAGGGAACGTTGCCGGGAGTCGGACCGCCGTCCAGGTACACGGAGACGGAGTCACCGAGCATCTCCTGCGCGGCGTCACAGTCCTCCGGCGACGGGTGGCCGCTGAGGTTCGCGGAGGAGACGGCCATCGGGCCGACCTCCGTCAGCAGTTCGATGGCGACCGGGTGCAGTGGCATACGGATGGCCACCGTGCCCCGGGTGTCGCCCAAGTCCCACTGCAGAGACGGCTGGTGCTTGGCGACGAGGGTGAGCGCACCCGGCCAGAACGCGTCGACGAGCTCCCAGGCCATCTCGGAGAAGTCCGTGACGAGGCCGTGGAGGGTGTTCGGGGAGCCGATGAGGACAGGGGTGGGCATGTTGCGGCCCCGGCCCTTGGCCTCGAGGAGGTCGGCGACGGCTTCCGAGGTGAACGCGTCGGCGCCGATGCCGTACACCGTGTCCGTCGGGAGGACCACCAGCTCGCCACGGCGGACGGCGGACGCGGCCTCACGCAGACCGGTGATGCGGTCGGTCGCGTCGTTGGTGTCGTATCGCCGTGCCATTTAGCGGGCCTCCTCGTACACGTACTGCTGGCTGGGGATCACGATGCGCGCGCTCATGGCATCGCCTTGCGGGCGGTCGCGAACCGCGGCCGGTTGTTGAGGTCCGGGTGGTCGGCCGCGTCGGCCCAGCCCCGCTCCTCGGTGAAGATCCACGGCACCTGGCCGCCCTGGGTGTCGGCGTGCTCGATGACGACGAGACCGCCCGGGCGCAGCAGCCGGTGCGCGGTGCGCTCGATGCCACGGATGAGGTCGAGTCCGTCCTCGCCGGAGAACAGGGCGAGTTCGGGATCGTAGTCCCGGGCCTCCGGCGCCACGTACTCCCATTCCGTGAGCGGGATGTACGGCGGGTTGGAGATCACCAGGTCCACCTGGCCGTCGAGGTCCCTGAAGGCCTCCAGGGCGTCTCCCTGACGTAGGTCGACCCTGGACCCCTCGACGTTCTTGCGCGTCCACTGGAGGGCGTCCTCGGACAGCTCCACGGCGTGTACGCGTGAGCGCGGGACCTCCTGCGCGAGCGCGAGCGCGATGGCGCCCGAGCCGGTGCACAGGTCGACGATCATCGGCTCGACGACATCCATCGCGCGGACGGCGTCTATGGCCCAGCCGACGACGGACTCCGTCTCCGGACGCGGGACGAACACCCCGGGGCCCACCTGGAGTTCCAGATAGCGGAAGTAGGCGTGTCCGGTGATGTGCTGGAGCGGCTCGCGGGCCTCGCGGCGCGCGGTCACCTCCCAGTAGCGGGCGTCGAAGTCCACGTCCTTGACGGTGTGCAGCTCGCCCCGCTTCACGCCGTGCACGAAGGCGGCGAGCTCCTCCGCGTCGTTGCGCGGCGAGGGCACGCCGGCGTCGGCCAGCCGCTGGGTGGCCTGGGCCACTTCCGCGAGCAGCAGGTTCACGCTGGTCCTCCGGGGCTGAGCTGTTGTCGTACGGCTTGACGAGCAGGGCTTACAAGGACGGCCTCACAAAGCTGCGTTCGGCCGTTCGGCCGTCCGCCGTTCCGCCTTACGCGGCCGCGAGCTTCGCGGCCGAGTCGGCGTCGACGCACGCCTGGATCATCGCGTCGAGGTCCCCGTCGAGCACCTGGTCCAAGTTGTACGCCTTGAATCCGACGCGGTGGTCCGAGATGCGGTTCTCCGGGAAGTTGTACGTGCGGATCTTCTCGGAACGGTCGACGGTGCGGACCTGGCTGCGGCGGGCGTCCGCGGCCTCACGCTCCGCTTCCTCCTGCGCCGCGGCGAGGAGCCTGGAGCGCAGGATACGCATCGCCTGCTCCTTGTTCTGCAGCTGGCTCTTCTCGTTCTGGCAGGAGGCGACGACTCCGGTCGGAATGTGCGTGATGCGCACCGCGGAGTCGGTCGTGTTGACGGACTGGCCGCCGGGGCCCGACGAACGGTAGACGTCGATGCGCAGGTCGTTCGCGTGGATCTCGACGTCGACCTCCTCGGCCTCGGGCGTGACCAGCACACCGGCCGCGGAGGTGTGGATACGGCCCTGCGACTCGGTCGAGGGCACCCGCTGCACGCGGTGCACCCCGCCCTCGTACTTCAGACGCGCCCAGACACCCTGACCGGGCTCGGTGGCGCCCTGGCCGCCCTTGGTCTTCACGGCGACCTGGACGTCCTTGTAGCCGCCGAGCTCGGACTCGGTGGAGTCGATGATCTCGGTCTTCCAGCCGACGCGCTCGGCGTAGCGCAGGTACATGCGCAGCAGGTCACCGGCGAACAGGGCCGACTCGTCGCCGCCCGCGCCCGCCTTGATCTCGAGGATGACGTCCTTGTCGTCGCTGGGGTCGCGCGGGACCAGCAGCAGGCGGAGCTTCTCGGTGAGCTCCTCGCGCTGCTTCTCCAGCTCCTTGACCTCGGCCGCGAAGTCGGGGTCGTCGGCGGCGAACTCCTTCGCCGTGCCGATGTCGTCCCCGGTCTGCTTCCAGGAGCGGTACGTCGCGACGATCGGGGTCAGCTCGGCGTAGCGCTTGTTCAGCTTGCGCGCGTTGGCCTGGTCGGCGTGCACCGACGGGTCAGCGAGCTTCTTCTCCAGATCGGCGTGCTCGCCGATGAGTTCCTCGACCGCCTCGAACATCTCCGGCTCCAATGGACTGTCCCCAGCTCCATCATGGGCTCTGGGACGTAGGTAAGGCATGGGGGTCCCCCTGCTCGAGCGAAGTCGAGAGCTTGGGGGAGGGGGCTGCACCGCAAAGCGCCGGTCCCGGCGCCCCCGTGCCGGGGACGCCGAAGACCGGCGCAGTGGGCTCGCTACTTCTTGGCAGCGGCAGCCTTGCCGAAGCGGGCCTCGAAGCGGGCCACGCGGCCACCGGTGTCGAGGATCTTCTGCTTGCCCGTGTAGAACGGGTGGCACTCGGAGCAGACCTCGGCGCGGATGGAACCGCTGGAGATCGTGCTACGGGTGGTGAACGACGCGCCACAGGTGCAGCTGACCTGCGTCTCGACGTACTCGGGGTGGATGTCGCGCTTCAAGGTGTCTCCTAGTTTCGGGAGGGCGCCGGGTCGCCGCCGCGGGATGCGGGTGCGTGAACCGGAGCCGACGTACCAGTCTGCCAGGACTGGCGCCATCCCCCAAAACCGGGGGCTTGGATGATCTATTCCCGAGCCTGTGTACGGGGCTCGTACGGGCCCCGGCGCGGCCTCCGTACCGGCTCAGCCCGAGCTGACGACACCCTTCGCGGTGCCCGTGGCCGTGCCCTTCGTGGCCGCCTTCGGGATCGTCCGGTCGTTCTTCAGGGCGGTCCACACCAGCTGCGCCTTGGCCTTGTCGACGAGGACGCGGTTGGCGTCCGCGCTGTCGTACTGGACCGGCATCGTCACCATGTTCATGTTCGACGAGCTGATGCCCTTGAGGCCGTTGGCGAAGGACGCGAGGTTCTTGACCGTGCCGAGGTCGGAGTCGGTCGTGACGGTCTTGGTCGCGGTGTCGGCGAGGTCGTACAGCTTCGTGGGGCTGGACAGCACGCCGATGTGCTTGACCTGGTTGACCAGGGCCTTGATGAACGCCTGCTGGAGCTGGATGCGGCCGAGGTCGGAGCCGTCGCCGACGCCGTGCCGGGTGCGGACGAGGCCGAGCGCCTGCTGTCCGTCGAGGGTGTGCGTGCCGGCGGTCAGGTTCAGATGACTGTCGGGGTCCTTGATGTTCTTGGTGGTGGTCACCCGAACACCGTCGAGGTCGTCGATGAGCTTCTGGAAGCCGCTGAAGTCGACCTCGATGTAGTGGTCCATGCGGATACCGGACATGGATTCGACGGTCTTCACCGCGCAGGCGGCCCCGCCGGTGGAGTACGCGGAGTTGAACATCACGCTGGTCGCGGCGGCGTGGGTGACGCCCTTGGCGTCGGTGCAGGAGGGGCGCGGGACGAGGGTGTCGCGGGGTATGGAGACCACGCTGGCCTTCTTGTGGCCCTCGTATATGTGCACGATCATCGCCGTGTCCGAGCGGGCGCTGCCGTCGTCGGTGCCGCCGCCCAGCTTCTTGTTGCTGCCGGAGCGGGTGTCGGAGCCCAGGACCAGGATGTTCTCGGAGCCGTTGTCGACCTTCAGTGGCCGGTCGGTACCGAGGGCCTGGTTGATGTCGACGGTCTTGATGTTGCCGTTGAGCTTGAAGTACAGGTACCCGGCGCCGGCGCCCCCCAGCACCACGATGCCCACCGCGGTCCAGGCCGTGACGAGCAGGGCCTTGCTGCGCGTGCTGCGCGGCTTGCGGCGGCTGCCCTTCGCGCGGCCACGCGAGGCGCTCGTTCCGGGATCACCCGGTGTGCCGGGTTCCGGCATGCTCTCGGCAGGCATGGGCTCCTCTTGTCCTCGTTACGGTCGGTTACCCCCTGTTTTCAGGGCCAAGCCCGGTCCGGTGCGCCATGTAGTGCCTCATGGTCGCTCCGTACGGTCAGACGGGGAAACTCGGGCAAGGGTTGCACAACGCACTGTGCCCACCGCGTGGTGCGATGGGCACAGTGTGTGACGGGCGAGTTCGGGGAAACCCCGCTCACCTGCGATTTCAGCCGAAGATGTCGTACTGCTCGAAATCAGTGCCGATCTTGATGGCTGTGGCAAAGATCTCGCTGCTCGCCTTGCCGGTACCGGGGTAGAGGTAGAGCGTGCCGGCGGGCGTACGGGCCAGGAAGTCGGCCTTGCCGTCACCGGTAACGTCGCCCACCGCGTCGAAGGCGTTGTAGCCGGCCCAGGTGCGCACCTTGATCCGGCTGGAGAACGCGCCGGAGCCCGCCTTGCCGGTGCCCTTGAAGAGATAGACGTACGAGCCGGTCTTGCTGCGCGCGATCAGGTCGGCCTTGCCGTCACCGGTGAAGTCGCCATGGGCGCGCAGGGAGTTGTACTGGTTCCAGCCGGAGCTCACCTTGACGCGGGCCGAGAAGGTGCCGTTGCCCTTGCCCGGGTAGATCCACAGGACGCCGCCGGAGTCGACCGAGAGCAGGTCGGGCAGGGCGTCACCGGTGACATCGCCAGGGGCGACGACGCGGGTGCGGGTCCTCCAGTCGCTGAAGAGCTTGGTGTCGGCCCACCTGCCCGTGGACGGCAGGTAGTGCCACCAGTGGATGTCGCCGTTGGAGGTGTGGCGCTCGACGACGTCCTGGTAGCCGTCCCGGTCGAGGTCGGTCTGCAGGACGACGTTCGACGTGCTCCAGCCGCCCCACGACTGCCGGGCGCCGAACGAGGTGCCGTTGGAGTCCTTCTCGTACAGCGTCTTGGTGGAGGAGTTGCGGACGAACAGGTCGGCCTTGTGGTCACCGCTCAGGTTCGTGTCGTCGACGCGCGGGTACGCGGCACCGACGTACGTGCTGACCTTGGTGAAGACGCTGTACGCGCCCTTCTCGACGCAGTCCACCACGCCCCAGGAGACGACGCCCACGATGCGGCCGCCGACGATCAGCGGGCCGCCGGAGTCGCCGTTGCAGGCGGAGGTGGTGCCGGTGTCGCTGCCGGTCGCGGGGTTGCCCGCGCAGACCATGTGACCCTTGATGAACTCGGTCTTGTAGTAGCCGCCGCACGTGGCGTCGGACTTGATGGGCAGCGTGGCCGTCTTCAGGGTCTCGGAGATGTCCTGCGTGGCGGAGGAGGTGCGGCCCCAGCCGTAGAGCGTCGCCTTGGTGCCGGAGGCGTACGAGGCGGTGTCGCCCGACGTCGTCATCCGGATCGGCTTGGCCTTGACGGGTCCGTCCAGCGTGAGGACCGCGATGTCGTTGTCGATGGTCGACGGGTTGTAGGAGGGGTGGTTCCACTGCCGCAGGACGGAGTTGGCGGTGCCCCCGTGCAGATCGGTTCCACCTGCCGAGGGAAGCTGAGAAGTGCCGGTCACGACGGCGCCGTGGGCCTTCCAGTCGTAGCTCTTGCCGTGCTCGTCCTTGACACAGTGCGCGGCGGTGAGGATCTTCGTCGGCGAGACGACGGAGCCGCCGCAGAAGAAGCCGAAGTCGTCACTGGTGTTACTGGTGCCCTTGTCGTCGAGGTACCAGAGCTGGGCCATCCACGGGGCCGTGGTGATGGTGGTCGTGGTGCCGCCGATGATCTTCGGGTCGACGGAGGCGCCGCTCGTGTTCGCGCTCGCGCCCGTGCTGGTGCCCGTGCCCGTGCCCGTACCGGTGGTCGCGGTCCTGCCCGTACCTGCGCCCGTACCCGTGCTCGCGCCGGCGCTCGTGCTCGGGGAGGACTTCGTCGTCGGCCGTCCGGCCGTGCCGTCACTCGCCATGGCCCCGGCGATCCGCTTCTCCAGCGTGGCCAGGCTCGGCGAGGTGCCGCTCGTCTTGGCGAGCGGAGCCGGCTGCGCGGTGGCGGCGTTCGCCGACGACATCAGGAGCGCACCCCCGACGGCCGCCGCCAGAGCCGCCGCCGCGACGGGTACCGCGATGCGTATCCGGCGTCTGTGACGACCGCGCCCGGACATGGACGTATCCACTCAAGTCCCCCCTGAGACTCATACGTTGAAAGAGAGCGCGATCGTACATGTGTCCCAGGCAGCACAAAGGGCCGCCCCCGTCACGGGGAGCGGCCCTCAGCTGTGCGGATGTCGTCAGTCGTTGCCCGGCATCGGCGTCGTCTTCTGGATCTGCAGCAGGAACTCGGCGTTCGACTTCGTCTGCTTCATCTTGTCGAGCAGCAGCTCGATCGCCTGCTGCTGGTCGAGCGCGTGCAGCACGCGACGCAGCTTCCAGGTGATGGCGAGCTCGTCGCTGCCGAGCAGGATCTCTTCCTTACGGGTACCGGACGCGTCGACGTCCACCGCCGGGAAGATGCGCTTGTCGGCGAGCTTCCGGTCGAGCTTGAGCTCCGCGTTGCCGGTGCCCTTGAACTCCTCGAAGATCACCTCGTCCATGCGGGAGCCGGTGTCGACGAGCGCGGTCGCGAGGATGGTCAGCGAGCCGCCGTCCTCGATGTTGCGCGCGGCACCGAAGAAGCGCTTCGGCGGGTAGAGGGCCGTCGAGTCGACACCACCGGACAGGATGCGGCCGGAGGCCGGGGCGGCGAGGTTGTACGCACGGCCCAGACGCGTGATCGAGTCGAGCAGGACGACGACGTCGTGGCCCAGCTCCACGAGGCGCTTGGCACGCTCGATGGCGAGCTCGGCGACCGTGGTGTGGTCCTCGGCCGGGCGGTCGAAGGTCGAGGAGATGACCTCGCCCTTGACCGACCGCTGCATGTCGGTGACCTCTTCCGGACGCTCGTCGACCAGGACGACCATCAGGTGGCACTCGGGGTTGTTGTGCGTGATCGCGTTGGCGATCGCCTGCATGATCATGGTCTTGCCGGTCTTCGGCGGGGCCACGATCAGACCACGCTGGCCCTTACCGATCGGCGCGACGAGGTCGATGATGCGGGTCGTCAGCACACCCGGGTCCGTCTCCAGACGGAGGCGGTCCTGCGGGTACAGCGGCGTCAGCTTGTTGAACTCCGGGCGGCCGCGGCCGTGTTCGGGCGCCATGCCGTTGACGGAGTCCAGGCGCACGAGCGCGTTGAACTTCTCGCGGCGCTCGCCCTCCTTGGGCTGGCGGACCGCGCCGGTGACGTGGTCACCCTTGCGCAGACCGTTCTTGCGGACCTGGGCGAGGGACACGTACACGTCGTTCGGGCCCGGCAGGTAGCCGGACGTACGGATGAACGCGTATGCGGGTCCTGGGCGACGTACATCGGCGGGACCTTCTCCAGGTCCAGGATGTGGCAGGCGTCCCGCAGCATGGTGTTGAGGTGCGCGAACTGTGC
>NZ_JBEYFS010000179.1:0-24962 GCF_040634475.1 Streptomyces sp. NPDC007095 | reverse complement strand
CCGACATCGTTGTCGAAAGCGCGGCCTGCCCGAGGCGCGGCCCTACGGGATGTGGCACGCCCCGAGGCGTGCGTACTACCCGGTTGTGATCGACAACGACTGCGGAGTCTGGAGCGCCTTCGGCAACCATTACCGGTCGGCGCCCTACTTCGTCGATGCGGACGACATCATCCGCGGCCACTGCTTCGGCGAGGGACGCTACGAGCAAACGGAGCGCTTCATCCAGCAGTTGCTCGGCGTCGAGCGCGAGTTCGTGGCGAGGAAACGGCCCTCGCGGACGGCGGGCAGGCTGATCTCCGGAGAGTACGCCTGGTAGACGGTGATAACCCGGTTGAGCACGACGTCCTCACGCCCGATCGTCCACTCGGCGAGATACGTCTAGGGCGTATCCAGATGGTCCCCCTCAGTCTCCGCGTCCACACCGAGCCCCTTCACAGAGAGCCGTCGCAGCAAGGTACGCCCAGGTCGGGTTGAAGCCGAGCGGACAGTAGCGCCCGACGGCACACCTCAGGGCCGTGTGACGTCGGGCGAGTGGCAACTGCTCGTCGCGCACCCTGCGCGCGTAGGTTCTGAAGCCCGCTCGGCGACGTCAGCCTTCGGCCCTGGCAACGCCGACCGGGCAGGACACGCCGGTTCCGGCGAGCCTGTTGTGCCATGTGACCCGTCGCTCACCTCGTGGGGTGGGCGAGCAAGCGGGCGACACCATGTCACGTCGACTCATCGGTTCCTGCTCAGGACCCGTACTTGGCCTGTGGGCCGGTGAGTCGGTCGGCGACGAGTGCGAGCCAGCCCCTGGGTGAATACGGTGCCGGAGGGTCGACCTCCATGCCCAGCTCGGCGACGGCGAGGGCGTAGTCGGACTCGTCGAGGTCGAGCGTGAGGAGTTCGTGCAGCTCGCCGACGAGCCGGGCGACGAGATGGGGGTCGGTGGAGGTTCGGTAGTCGTCGATGGCCGCGTCGTGGTCGTTGAACTCGTCCGGCATGTCCTGCGAGAACCAGCCTCCGAGGAACTGGCCCAGCTCGGGGAAGCGGGCGCGCCATTCCCAGTGGGTGGCGGGAGTGTCCAGGGGCGGGACCTCGCCCTCCTCGATGCTGTACTTCAGGTGATCGGCGAGGCAGTGCAGCCACTGCCGGATCTCGTCTTCGGGCAGGCCGACGTCGGGGATCGCGTAGAACTCCCCGAGGCGCAGCCGCAGGCGCCCCGGAGGATTCTCGGCGTAGTCCCGCAACTGTCGCTCGGCGATGGCGAGAGCCCACGGTCGCCTGTGCCAGGTCTGCCGGAGATAAGCAGTCAGGGCTTGACTGGCCTCGTCCGGGGTGTCGTCGGCCGGCTGCCCGGTGTAGGCGCGGATTACCTGGTCGAGTTCGCCGTAGCGGCGGTCGTGTTCGAGGGGGCTCAGGGGCACGGTGGTCAGCCTCTACGGGTCGTCTCTACAGGTAAATGGGGAAGGTGGCGTGAACGGTGAAGCCGTGGGGGCGGGAGGTGTCCCGCTTGAGGACCACGCGGGCCGCCCGGACATCGACAGGCTCCCGCCCGGCCAGCATCATCGCCTGCAGAAGGACGCGTCCGGCCGGCTCGGGCCGGGACGGCCAGGACGCCTCGATGGTCAGGCGCGGGCGCGTGGACTGGGCCAGCCAGCGATGGATGGCCTGCTCGTTGACGGTGACTACCTGCTGGGTGGCCCACTGGGCGGTCTCGCGGTCGGGGTAGGTGGCGGAACGGGTGCGCACCTTCGGTGTCCTCTCCTGGAAGCTGTGGGGGCAGCGATTGGCTAGTCGTCCTCGAAGCGCCAGAGCACCAGGACGTTCTCATCCGACACCCCGATGAGACAGATGTCGATGGTGGTGCCGGCAAGGGCATTGGCGTGAAAGGACGAGGCCAGGAAGTCGGCCTCTTCGCCGTCTTCCGCGTGCCCATGATTGGTGAAGAAACGTGCGTCATTCCCCACGGCGTTCAGGACGTCCCGCAGACAGGCGTCGCGTTCCACATCCGGTGTGCGAAGGGATTTCAGAGGGCCGTACAAAAGAGATCCGACCGAAATCAGACCGGCCAGATCCAGGGCTTTGTGGGGTGCAACCTGCAGGATGCCGTCTCGCAACTCCGTGCGGTCGACCTGCCGGAGCACGGGATGCTCCTGGATCGTGTCCATGACGGTGTCATGCCAGTCCGCGCCTTTGCGTGCTACGAGCGCGGCGAATGACCGACGTTCGTCGAAACGCCCCTGCACGCAGGCGGGCAGGCCCGTCTTCCTCTCCATCACAGATCCTCCCACGGTGTGCTCACGGCAGCGTCGGCATGGACGTATAGACCACATAGGGCGGGTGAAGGCCATTCTTATATTTAAGTACGACCTTCACTGTGTGTGTATCCTGCGCCGCACTTGCCTGAGGGTTCCCCGCCTCAACGGTACGCCCGGTCGCAGAATTGAACCCAACCGGATCTAGAGCCAGAATCGAACTGTCGCTACGCGGCCTGGAAAGCCACCTCTTGATCTTTTCCTGATTGTCAACGCCTGCGTTCTGCTGACCTGAATTAGCAGGCGGTCCCACATATTCCAGCGCGTCTTGTGTGTATTTCTGCGCGGAGGTCAGATCGGTGAAAGTGGAAGCGGCGTCGATCGTCGGCTGATCCCTGAGTCGCTGCGCGAGCTGCTCATCGGTCTTGCCCACGTGTTTGTCGATGATGTGGCTCCTGTGGACTCCCTCCTGATTCGCCAGGTCGATCGGATACACGTGGTTGGCTTCGCTGTCCCCCGGCACCGTGTACAGCGGGTTTCCCTTGAAATCGGTCAGGGCCCGCGCACCGAACGCCTCGGCCCTGGCCGACTCGGCATTGAAGGTCGGTGCGCTCGTGTAAGCCTCGTCCAGGGCCGGCAGCAGTGACTTGATTGCATGGGCCTGGCGGTGGACGCGGTTGTTGTAGGCCGACACGGCGTCGTTCAGGGCGCCCTCGTCGATGTCCAGCACGATGCCGACCGAGAGGTCCGTGACCAGGCCCTTGCCCGCTTCCCACAATCCTTTCACCAGGCTCTTTGCGTCCGTGACGTCCAAATTTCTGGGATCGAGTTGCTTGAGACTGTCGATGACGGCTTGGCGGTAGATCCGGTGCACATCGTGTCTGACGTCTTCGGCCGCCTTGGCGACGGCATAGACCGCGTCGACCACGGCGTCGCACGTGTCGAACAGGACGGCGAAGACGGGGTGGCTGGTCCCCCTCTTCGTGGCGTCGTCATTGGACCAGTCGTGTCCCTCGCGGGTTTTGCCCCAGGCGGAGGTTCCCCACAACGTGCTGCAGAACGTGCGCATCGCGTTGTACCAGTCCTGATTGGTCTGGTCCGTGATGGTGCCGATGAGGCCCGTGAGCGTTCCGTCCACCATGCCGAGCGTGGTCTGCGGCATCCGCCATGTCTGGGAGATCGAGTACAGGCGCAGGTGGTTGGGCAACGGCAGGATCGTCGCCGCTTTGCCCCAGCGGCACTCGTGCTCCAGCAAAGGCCGCATGACGGCCAGGACCGCGGCCTCCAGGCCTTCCAGGGCCTCCTGCATCCAGTCCTGGCCGGCGTCGATGTCCCCCCACTTGAAGTCCGTGACAGGACCGTATTTCGGGGGTGTGGTGATGACATGGGGGATGGGCCGGTGCGTCGTGTGCCCTGCCGGAGAGGGGTGTGTGGCGGCGTCGGCCGCCGCGTAGTTGTTCGCAGTGGTCGTGAAGCCGACCGCGGCGCCGCCGACGCTCACCACGGACTTGGCCCATACCTCGAGGAACCTGTCGGCGATTTGCAGGTAGGCGGTCGTGAAGTCCTTCATGGCCGACCCTCTGCCGCCGCCGTCGGGGTACCGGGCCAGTTCGTCGAGGAACGAATTGATGCCCCGGTCCAGGGGGTCCTGCTGCCCGGCCACACCTGTCGAGACCCCGTACAGGACGGACGGGGTCACGTCGATCGTTCCGCTCTGGGGGGCCGGCGGAGTGGCCATCAAGCGGCTCCCCAACCGCGCAGCACTGCTCGGTGTGCTGCCGCGTAGTTGGCGTGGCCGGTGACGACGTAGGCGTGGAGCCACTTCTGGGCTGCCTGCAGGTCCTGTGCGGAGCGGTTCCAGTCGTTGAGTTTCTGGACGAAGACCTCGCGGGCCTCACCCTTCCACGACAGGACGACGGGCTGGACACGCTCGTATAGGCCCTCCAGCTTGTCGTTGAGCTGCTTGAGGATGTCCTCCAGTTCGGTGGCGAGTTCGTGGAGGGTGGAGAAGGAGATGGTTATGCGGCCGTCGTCGGCGGCGGGCCTGGTCGACATGATCCCCCTTGGTGTCGGCAACTGGGCGTGCGAAGCGAGTGCCTGGTGTGCGGCTGCTCAGGTCAGAAGGAGTCGAGGCTGCTGCGCGGTGGTGACGGAGCACCGCCCGTCCCGATCTCCGGGTTCGGCGTGGAGAGCTTGCCGACTTCGCTGTTGATGTCCACCTGGATGCGCTGCATCTGTTCGAGCACCTCCAGGTCGTGTTCGCTGAACCCGTCCCGGCTCAGCCTTACGGCCCCCTCCAGCAGCTTCATCACTTCACGGATGCGTACGGCGTCCTCGGTGGCCGCCCGGTGGAACTCCCGGTACGCGGTGCCCGCTGGGCCGCGCCAGCCGGCCTCGATGCGGTCGACGATCGCGTCCATGCGCTTGACCTGCTTGTCGAGATGGTCCTGCATGTCGCCGAGGTCACCGGCGAGCTTCGTCAGGCCCTTCGACGACACACGCAGATCGGGGCCGCCTCCCTCGTCCGCGCTTGCGTCGGTTACTCCCATGTCGCATCCCCCGACTGGTCGGCATCTTGTGTCCCAACAGACTTAAGGATCTTACGGAAGGGGCACCAGTAACGGATGTACGGGGGAACAGAGCGAGACGACAGACAGCGGCGCGCTCAGGTCTTGGCAGACGCTACGCCGGTCAGGTACGTCGCAACCCACGCGGCCGTGGTGTCATGCGATCGGTGATCGATGCCACGGCCGGTTGGACGGAAGCTCAGGCCGGTCCAGTTACTCCTCCGGTACCTCCCGGCGCCGAAGCGATACCCGTCGGGCAGGACGCTCCCCAGTTGGTCCCGAACGGGGTACTTAGCTTGACCCCCGTCCCGCCCAGCCCGCAGTACCCGTCCGGGTTTTTGCTGCCTGAAAGGTACTGCTGGTGGTAGTCCTCCGCCGGGTAGAAGGTGCGGCCTTCCGCGGGGAGGAGTTCGGTGGTGATGGTGCCGTAGCCGGAGGAGGTCAGGACCTTCTGGTAGGCGGCGCGGGAGGAGGCCGCGGTGGCTGCCTGGGCGGGGGTGTGGGTGTAGACGGCGGAGCGGTACTGGGTGCCGACGTCGTTGCCCTGGCGGAAGCCCTGGGTCGGGTTGTGGGACTCCCAGAAGACCTGGAGGAGACGCTCGTAGGAGATGAGGCCGGGGTCGTGGACCACGCGGACGACCTCCGTGTGGCCGGTCAGGCCCGAGCAGACCTCCTCGTAGGTGGGGTGCTCGGTGAAGCCGCCCTGGTAGCCGACCAGGGTCGTGTACACGCCTGTCGGGAGCTGCCAGAACTTGCGCTCGGCGCCCCAGAAACAGCCCATGCCGAAGTCGGCGATCTCCAGGCCCTCGGGGTAGGGGCCGAGGAGGGGGTTGCCGAGGACGGTGTGCCGGTCGGAGACCGTGAAGATCGGCCCCGGGCGGCCGCGCAGTGCCTGTTCGGCGGTCGGGAGCTGAGGGGTACGGCTGTGCAGGAACATGCGGTCTCCACGGGTCACAGGGGCACGGGGCCGGGGCGCCGTGGTGCCTTCAACGTGTGAGCCCCGGTCGTGATTCCGGGGCCCGTACGTCCTCAGCGGGGCAGTGACGCCGGCGTTCCGCCGTTCGCCTCGTAGCCAGCCACCGCCAGGGCGCGGTAGAGCGCGTAGTCAGCCGCCGGGTCGGGTGTGAGGGTCCAGGGGAGGGCGCCGACGTGGCCGTCCACGTGCACCAGCTGGTTCATGGCCTCCGCCCAGCGCTCGCCGCGGACCAGGAAGAGCACCAGGAGATGGCGCACGTGCGCCAGCATCGGGTCGTCGGGGCGGGCCGCGTGCACCGCGTAGAGCGCGCCGTGGACCGCCTTGGTGACGACCTCGCTCTGGTAGAAGCCGCGGACCAGGTTCACCTCGGGGAGGTGCTCGAAGACCGCGAAGAGCGGCATGGCGGCCAGCAGGGAGCCCTGAGGGGCGCGGGCCGCCGCGGCCTCCGCGAAGGAGTACGCCACCTCCCGCGAGCCGTGCCACTTCTCGCACCAGTAGTGCAGGGCCGCCAGATGCGCGCCCATGTGGGCCGGCGCGCGGTCCAGGATCTTCAGCCAGAGCGCCTCGAACTCAGGCCGGGAGTAGGCGAGTCCGCGGGCCACCGACAGTTCGATGATGTACGGGATCGGGTCACCGGGGGAGAGCAGGGCCGCCTCGCCGCATGCCGTCCTCGCCTCCTCCATGATGATCCGGAACTCGTCCGTCCCCGGTGTCGACGTCCGCCACGCCTGCTGCACCAGGAACTCCGCGTGCACCGCCGCGCCGCCCGCGTCCTTGGGCTTCTCGGCCCGCCACACCCGCAGCCACTGCCCGCCCGGCGTCTCGCTGACCCCGCCCGGGCGCTGCTGCAGCTCCAGGGAGGCGGCGCCGGCGAAGGCCTGCACCCGCTGCCAGCGCGTCTCGCCCGAGATCTCCGTGCCCGCCAGGAGCTGCGAGGCCGCTTGGTAGTCCTGTGTGCGCTGCACCAGGTCCAGGACGTCCAGGAGGTCCCCGTCCGGCCCGGGCATGCGGATGTCCAGCTCCTCCTGACGCAGGAATCCGTAGTTCTCCGGGTCCGCCGCGTCCGGGTCGCCGGGCGAGACCAGCTGAATGCCGGTGCGCCTGCGCCTGAGGACCGGCAGCAGGACCAGGCTGAACATGGCCAGCGCCATCAGGACCCAGAGAATCTCCATGCCTCAAGCGAACCAGACGGGTCCGACAATTGGCCAACCCGGTCCGGTTCCGGTCCGGTCCCGGCCGCCCGCGCGGACCACGAGGTGCCGCCGTGCGGGCCACGAGGCGCCGCGCACAGGCCGTGAGCCACCATCAGCCCCGCGGGCGCACTACGCTCGGGACCCATGAGCGACAGGCACATCAGTCAGCACTTCGAGACCCTCGCGATCCACGCGGGCAACACCGCCGATCCCCTCACCGGCGCGGTCGTCCCGCCGATCTACCAGGTCTCGACCTACAAGCAGGACGGCGTCGGAGGGCTGCGCGGCGGTTACGAGTACAGCCGCAGCGCCAACCCCACCAGGACCGCCCTGGAAGAGAACCTCGCCGCCCTGGAGGGCGGTCGTCGCGGCCTCGCGTTCGCGTCCGGACTGGCGGCCGAGGACTGCCTGTTGCGTACGCTGCTCAGCCCCGGCGACCACGTGGTCATCCCGAACGACGCGTACGGCGGCACGTTCCGCCTCTTCGCGAAGGTCGTCTCGCGGTGGGGCGTCGAGTGGTCCGTGGCCGACACCAGCGACCCGGCCTCCGTACGCGCCGCCCTCACGCCGAAGACCAAGGTCGTGTGGGTGGAGACCCCCTCCAACCCGCTTCTCGGCATCACCGACATCGCCGCGGTCGCGCAGATCGCGCGCGAGGCGGGCGCCCGGCTCGTCGTCGACAACACCTTCGCCACCCCCTACCTGCAGCAGCCGCTCGCGCTCGGCGCGGACGTCGTCGTGCACTCGCTGACCAAGTACATGGGCGGCCACTCGGACGTCGTCGGCGGCGCGCTGATCGTCGGCGACCAGGCGCTCGGCGAGGAGCTGGCGTACCACCAGAACGCGATGGGCGCGGTCGCCGGGCCCTTCGACTCCTGGCTGGTGCTGCGCGGCACCAAGACGCTCTCGGTGCGCATGGACCGGCACAGCGAGAACGCCACCAAGGTCGCCGACATGCTCACCCGGCACGCGCGCGTGACCCGCGTTCTCTACCCGGGCCTCCCGGAGCACCCCGGTCACGAGATCGCCGCCAAGCAGATGAGGACGTTCGGCGGCATGGTCTCCTTCCAGGTCGAGGGCGGCGAGGAAGCGGCCGTCGAGGTCTGCAACCGCGCCGAGGTCTTCACCCTCGGTGAGTCCCTGGGCGGCGTGGAGTCCCTGATCGAGCACCCCGGGCGTATGACGCACGCGTCCGTCGTCGGCTCGGCCCTGGAGGTCCCCGCCGACCTCGTCCGCCTCTCCGTAGGCATCGAGAACGTCGACGACCTGCTCCAGGACCTGCAGCAGGCCCTCGGCTGAACCCGTCACCGGCCCCTCGGGGTCACCAGCCCGTCAGCGGTGGGGTCGTCTGCGAAGGCGGCTCCACCCAGGGACGGGCCATCGACGCCCACACCACGAAGGCGACGGCCGCGGCGAACAGCAGCAGCCACATCACCCGCCGGGCCAGCGTCCTGCGGCGCAGCATCCGGCTCCCGCGCCGCACGACGTCCGCGTACAGGTCGGGCGGCACGGGGGGCTGCTTGTGCTCCAGCAGCCGCCGTACGTTCGCCTCGCGCTCGGGCAGGTTCACGACCGCACCACCAGCCTCATGACCGCACCACCAGCCTCACGACCGCACCACCAGCCTCATGACGGCACCTCCGTGCTTCATGACGGCACCTCCGTGCTTCATGACGGCACCACCTTCGCCATGGTCGGTGCCGGTCCGCGCGGCGGGTGCAGCAGTGTCGTCATCGCCCGGGCACAGATCGCCCGGACCCGTTCCACGGGGAGCCCGAGCAGGGCCGCGGTCTGTTCCTCGGCGACCCCCTCGTACATCCTCAGGACCAGGATCAGCCGCTCCTGGGGCGTCAGCCGGGCCAGGACGGCCACGGAGCCGGAGCCGGATGGGGATGGAGATGGGCGGGAGCGTCCCAGAGCCCCGTACTGGTGCCACGCCCCACGCGCGAAGCGGACGGCCAGCTGCTGGCGGGCCCGGTCGTACGGGTCCTCACCGCGCAGCCGGTCCCAGGAGGCGTACGTGTGGGCGAGTGCCAGCGTCAGCAGGCGCCGCGCGCGCGGATTGGCGTTCGGCGGCTCCGCGGTGAGCAGTGTGGCGGCATGCAGCAGCCGCCCTGCCGCGCCCGCGACGAACGCCTCGAACTCCCGGGCCCGGCGGGCGCTTTGGAACGCACGCCGTTCTCGCACCACGCCTCCCGCCCGAGGACGACCCTGACGGAACCAAGGGTCCGGCCGTGTACGACGGGCCGCACCGCGTGCGACAAGGACCCGGTCTCATATGAGGCCAGACGCGGCCCCGCGGTCAAGAGTCCGGCGGGCACACACGTGTGAAGCCGAAAAGACACGCGCGGGTGAAGCCGCAAGCACACGCGCGTGTGAAGGCTCAGGAAGGCGGCGGGGGGCTCAGGAAGCCGGCTGTTCCCCCGCCGTGCCCCCCGTCGTGGCCATCCGGGACGAGAGCGCGCTGTTGAAGCGAGTGAGGAGCGAGCAGAAGGCCTCGCGCTCCTCCGGCGCCCAGTCGTGGGTCAGCTCGGCCATCAACTGACGCCTGGAGGAGCGCACTTCGTCGAGACGGGACTGCCCGCGCGGCGACAGTTGGAGCACCACGGCGCGTCCGTCCTCGGGGTGCGAGGTCCGCTTGACGAGACCGGTGTCGACCAGCGGGGCCACCTGCCGGGTGACCGTCGAGGAGTCGATGCCCATGCTCGCGGCGAGCGCCTTGACGCCCATCGGGCCTTCCTTGTCGAGACGGTTGAGCAGCAGGTATGCGGCGCGGTCCATGGAGTTGCGGACCTGCCCCACCCCGCCGAGCCGGGTCTGTTCGGCACGGCGCGCGAACAATGCGACCTCGTGCTGAAGCGTGTCGAGAAGACCGGTGTCACCGACGGTCGTCATGTCCATCGACATCTCTGGTGTTGTGGGCATGGCCGGGGGCTCAATTCATGCGTGGGGAGCTGGGTTGGGGGAAAGGGTACGCGGCTCGGACGCGGGTCGTACCGACGCTGAGTAAAACCGGTCTCGGCCCGTGGTCACACCAGGAGTCCTCGGGTGTGAACTGCGAGACTGGTGGTCATGAGCTACAGCACGGCCGACTCCTTGCCCAGGGTGACTCTGGACGACGTACGAGGCGCCCAGAAGATGCTCACGGGCGTGGCGCGGATGACCGCGATGGAGGGCAGCAGGTACCTGTCCCAGCTGGTGGGCGCCCCGGTGCACTTCAAGTGCGAGAACCTCCAGCGCACCGGATCGTTCAAGCTGCGTGGCGCGTATGTGCGGATCGCGGGGCTGCTTCCGGAGGAGCGCGCCGCGGGTGTGGTCGCGGCCAGCGCGGGCAACCACGCGCAGGGCGTCGCCCTCGCCTCCTCGCTCCTCGGCGTGCGCTCCACGGTCTTCATGCCGACCGGCGCCCCGCTGCCGAAGGTCGCGGCCACCCGCGACTACGGCGCCGAGGTGAGGCTGCACGGTCAGGTGGTCGACGAGACGCTGGCCGCCGCCCAGGAGTACGCGGCCGAGACGGGCGCGGTGTTCATCCACCCCTTCGACCACCCCGACATCATCGCGGGTCAGGGCACGGTCGGCCTGGAGATCCTGGAGCAGTGCCCGGAGGTGCGCACGATCGTCGTCGGGATCGGCGGCGGAGGGCTGGCCGCGGGCATCGCGGTCGCGGTGAAGGCGCTGCGCCCCGATGTACGGATCATCGGCGTGCAGGCGGCGGGCGCGGCGGCGTATCCGCCCTCGCTGGCCGCCGGGCGCCCGGTGTCGATCGACAACCCGGCGACGATGGCCGACGGCATCAAGGTCGGACGGCCCGGCGATGTGCCGTTCCGGATCGTCGAGGAGCTGGTGGACGAGGTCCGCACGGTGTCGGAGAGCCACCTGTCGAGCGCGTTGCTGCTCTGTCTGGAGCGGGCCAAGCTGGTCGTCGAACCGGCGGGCGCCAGCCCCGTCGCGGCGTTGCTGAGCGAGCCCGGGACCTTCGAGGGCCCGGTCGTCGCGCTGCTGTCGGGCGGCAACGTGGACCCGCTGCTGCTGCAGCGCATCCTGCGCCACGGCATGGCCGCGAGCGGCCGCTACCTCGCGGTCACGCTCCGGCTGACGGACCGTCCCGGTGCTCTGGCCACACTTCTCGGGGTGTTGTCAGTGGCGGACGCTAACGTCCTCGATGTGAGCCACGTACGGACCGATCCCCGGCTCGGGCTCACGGAGGTGGAGGTCGAGCTGCACCTGGAGACGAAGGGTCCGGAGCACTGCGCCGAGGTCGGCCGCGCCCTGCGCGAGGCCGGCTACACGGTCATCGACTGATCGAATGATCGACTGACATTCATCGTTCGAGGTCAGGACCCCTGTCCTCGAAGCTTGGAAAAATCTGTTGAGTGACGCGATACATCGCGTTACGGTGTGTGTCGCGCCCGGTCCTCGCCCGGCCTCCCGCTGCGCCCGTCGCAGTCTGTGAGGCGGGACGAGACGGGCAAAGGTAAGAAGTTACCGTGAAAATTCCCCAACGACGTGGAGAACTCACATGCCAGGCGCCATCTATGCCGAAGGCCTGGTGAAGACCTTCGGTGACGTAAGGGCTCTGGACGGCGTCGATCTCGATGTCCCGGAAGGCACCGTCCTGGGCCTGCTGGGACCGAACGGCGCGGGCAAGACGACCGCCGTCCGCTGTCTGACGACCCTCCTGCGCCCCGACAGCGGCAAGGCGGTCGTCGCGGGCGTCGACGTGCTCAAGCACCCCGACGCGGTACGGCGCAGGGTCGGCCTCTCCGGACAGTTCGCGGCCGTCGACGAGTACCTGACCGGCCGCGAGAACCTCCAGATGGTCGGCCAGCTCTACCAGATGAGGGCGAAGGCCGCGAAGGTCCGCGCGGCCGAGCTCCTCGAGCAGTTCAACCTGACGGAGGCCGCCGACCGCCCCGCGAAGACGTACTCAGGCGGTATGCGCCGCCGGCTCGACCTGGCCGCCGCGCTGGTCGTCTCACCGCCGGTGATGTTCATGGACGAGCCGACGACCGGCCTCGACCCGCGCAACCGGCAGCAGCTGTGGGAGGTCATCAAGCAGCTGGTCTCCGGCGGTACGACCCTGTTGCTGACCACGCAGTATCTGGAAGAGGCCGACCACCTCGCGCACGACATCTGTGTGGTCGACCACGGCCGTGTGATCGCCCGTGGCACCGCCGACCAGCTCAAGGCACAGACCGGCGGCGAGCGCGTCGAGGTCGTCGTGCACGAGCGTGAGCACATAGCGACGGCCTCGGAGGTGCTCCGCGGCTTCGGCAAGGGCGAGACGACCGTCGAGGAGCACACCCGCAAGCTCACCGTGCCCGTCACCGGCGGCGCGAAGCTCCTCGCGGAGGTCATCCGCGAGCTGGACTCCCGCGGCATCGAGATCGACGACATCGGGCTGCGCAGGCCCACGCTCGACGACGTCTTCCTCTCCCTGACCGGCCATGTCGCCGAGGTGAAGGACGAGGAGGGCGGGGCGGCGGGGGACGCGAGGGGCCGCAAGCCGAAGGTGGACCCCGCGAAGAAAGACCCCGCGAAGAAAGACCCGGCGAAGAACGAGACCGCGCAGACGGAAGCCGCGCAGACGGAGGCCACGAAGTGAGTGCCGTGACAGACGCCGTCCCCGCGACGGCTCCCCAGGGCGCCGTCGTCCAGTCCGTGCGCGACTCTCTGGTCATCGCCCGGCGGAACGTGATCCGCATGACCAGGATTCCCGAGATGGTCATTTTTGGGCTGATCCAGCCCATTATGTTCGTGGTGCTGTTCAGCTATGTGTTCGGCGGTTCGATCAACGTCCCGGGTGCGGGCCTCAGCCCGTCCGGATACCGCGAGTTCCTGATGGCGGGCATCTTCGCGCAGACCGTCACCTTCGCCACCGCGGGCGCCGGAGCGGGCATCGCCGACGACATGCACAAGGGCCTCATCGACCGCTTCCGCTCGCTGCCCATGGCGCGCGGCGCGGTCCTGACCGGCCGGACCCTCGCCGACCTGGTGCAGACGGCCCTCACCCTGGTGGTCCTCGCGGTCGTCGCCGTCCTGGTCGGCTGGCGCACGCACGAGAACTTCGGCAAGGTGCTGGCCGGATTCGCCCTGCTGCTCCTGCTCGGCTACGCGTTCTCGTGGATCGGCGCGCTGATCGGCCTGTCCGTACGCACCCCCGAGGCGGCCACCTCCGGCGGCCTGATCTGGCTGTTCCCGCTGACGTTCATCTCGAACGCGTTCGTGCCGTCGGAGAACATGCCTACGTTCTTGCGGACCATCGCGAACTGGAACCCGTTCAGCGCCACCGTGCAGGCCTGCCGCCAGCTCTTCGGCAACCTCCCGGCGGGCTATCCGGTGCCGGACGCCTGGCCCATGCAGCACCCGGGGTGGGCATCGTTGCTGTGGTCCGTGCTGATCGTCGTGGTGTTCCGAACGCTCGCGGTTCGCAAGTACCGCCGGGCAGACGCTTGATTCCTGCTTCTTCGCTGCGCCCCCTGCATGGCCGCCGACTAGGCGCAGCCTGACCAGGCAAGGATGGACCAGAGGCCCCGGCAGATGCCGGGGCCTCTGTCATTGCCTGTCAGGAGGTGAGGATGGAGATGCCGTCTCCGAGCAGCTTCAGCCCGAGAACGAAGAACAGGACTCCCATCACGGCGACATTGTGCTGGGCTGCCCAGTCCTTCCAGTTGCCGAGCGTGGTTCTGGCTCGCTCTCCTCCGAGCAGGAAGACCCCCAGTGGGGCCAGCAGGCCGAGGGTGGCGATGAGGACGAAGATCGCCAGCGATGCGATCTCCTGCCCGACCGGCAGTCCGGCTGAGCCGATGGAGGCGGCCGCGGCGATGGTCAGCGGGGCGTTCTTGGCGTTGAGCGCGGCCAAGGCCAGGCCGAGTCCGAAGACCTTGACCGGGGTGAGGCGGTCGATCGCGCCCATCCACTTCGGCAGCTGGGCTTGTGAGGCATCCTTCGGCCGCCGGTGCCACAGCCGGGCGCCGAAGAGGACGAGGAGCACGCCCAGCGCGAGCTTGAGGGCTCCCACCCAGGTGGCCGGGTGATTGTGGGCGGAGGCATTTGCGGGGGAAGCGATCGCCAGCATCACCGCGCCCAGTGCCGAGAGCCCCAGGATCCAGCCGAAGGTGAAGAGGGGGCCGTAGAGACGTCCCCGAGGCGTGGCGAGTATGAGGATGATGGCGATGATCGGGAGCGGGCTGATCGCGACGCCGGCCGCAAGACCCAGCACATCACCGAGAACTTTGCCCATGATTACCTCCTGGTGGGTGGGTCAGGGCGGCGATCGAGTTGAGCAAGGCTGGGCGGGAGTGAGCGACCGAACCGCTTGAGCGGCCGACTGTGGGACTGCCGTGTACGTACGCATGCCTGCTGGGGCCCTGGGCCCTGTCGTCAAATTCCCGTCTGCCCTGCGACGCCATGCACGCACTCTCACCGCACCAGGCACAGACCCGAGCACGTCCAGTACGAGGGCCTGTGCCCGGCACGCCGAGAGCACGCACCTGACGCCGCAGGGCCCGCCCTCCGGGCGGACGACGGGAATTTGACGACAGGACCTAGGCCGGGGGCGCACCCATCCCCGAAGTGGTCCCCATGAACGGCGAACTCCTCGGCACGGCCCCGGGAAAGCGGCTGCCCGGGAACGTGACGACGGCCAACTCGGCAAGTTCCCGATTCCATCTTCCTGCGCCTTCCAGGATCTGTCCTCGGGAGCTCCTCAGGACTCGGGCGCCCTGGCCTTGGTCGGCTGACCGCCAGCATGGCCGCCTTCTCGGAACTGGACGGCCATTCGGCACCCGAGGCGGCTTGCCTCACCCCCGGACGAAGACGCCGATCACGTGTCGTCCTGGCGCTGGACGACACCCATGGTCGGGGGTGCGAGGCGGTGCGCGTGGAGTGAGGATTGGAGGCGAGGGCGATGGCGCCTCATGTCCGAGCGCCTGGCGACCCTCGGACCGATCCGTGGCAGGAGAATCTCACGATGACTGCGACGACAGGTGCAGCCCAATCGGCTCAGCCCAAGCGTCCGGGCAGGTCGGATGGGGTCTGTAACGAGTTCACCGTCTTTACCAAGATCAAGCCGGGCCATGCTGATGCGTTGCGTGAGGATCTCGCCGCGATGGCCGACGCGGCGGCTGACGAGAACGTCCATGCGGCGGTACGCCAGATCGGCACCCTGCATGACGCACGGCACGTGATCTTCGACAACGACACCCGGTTCATGTTCGCCAGCGTTTTCGACGGCTCCTGGGACACCTACATCGACGACTTCGCCCAGACGGTGGTGGGGGCCCGCTTCGACAAGGTCTTCTCGCACAGCGAAGGATTCCCCGGCGTCACCGACCCAGGGGTGAAGGACTGGTTCGTCGCCCAGCAGGAGCCCGCGGGGGTCTTCGTCAGCGCCTATCCCGATCTGACCGTCCAGCAGATCTACAAGGACCAGCGCGTGGAGGAGGCGTTCGAGGCGGTGCTGGACACCCCCGAATTCCGGGCGGCGCTGGACAACCCGGCGAACGCCGAGTTGCTGGCCACGCCGGCCTTCCAGAAGCTGATGGAGGAAGCCGCGGCCTAGAACCCGGACACAGCCAACCCTCAGAGCCGACCCGACATCGGTGGACCGCGTCGGGCGCGGGTCGGCCGCTGCAGGTCCGCCCATGCAGAGGCCGATATGGAGGCACAGGCGATCATGAACACTGCGGCAAGCAGCAGCGCGGCCGGGGTGGGTGTCGAGATCGACGACGTCCAGAGCGGGGCACTGCGTCCACGGCCCGTGCCGTACGAGGGAAAGTTCGTCTTCCTGCGCGTCGACGACCGCCATGCCGGGCGCGCTCTGCTGCGGCGGCTGCTCCCGGTGACCTCGGGTGGTCTGCCCGGCGCGGACCGGAGCCAGGATGCCTGGGTCGCTGTGGCGTTCACCTACCAGGGGCTGAGGGCCCTGGGCGTGCCTCAGGAGTCGCTGGACAGCTTTCCGCGGGCGTTTCGTGAGGGCATGGCCGCCCGGGCGGAGCTGATCGGTGACGTGGGTGAGAGTGCCCCGGCCCACTGGGAGGCGCCGTTCGGAACGGGCGATGTCCACATCGCGTTGAGCGCACTCTCCTCCGACGCGGCGCAGCTGGACCAGGAGCTGGAGCGGGCCCGCGTCGCCTACGAGGACACGCCCGGTGTCCAGGTGATCTGGCAGCAGGACGTCCACCAGCTCCCGACCGGGCGCACCACCTTCGGCTTCCGCGACGGCATCAGCCATCCGAACATCGAGGGCGTCGGACTCCCCGGCTCGAACCCGCAGGAAGCCCCCATCAAGGCGGGCGAGTTCATCCTCGGCTACCCCGACGAGACCGGCAACATGCCGCCCATGCCCAGTCCCGATGTGCTGGGGCGCAACGGGACCTACGCGGCTGTGCGCAAGGTCCACACCAACGTGGCGGCCTGGCGGCAGTACCTGCGCGCGAACACCTCCAGCGCCGAGGAGGAGGCACTCCTGGCGGCGAAGATGGTCGGACGCTGGCCCAGCGGGGCGCCACTGACGCTTGCGCCGGAACACGATGATCCGGAGCTGGCGGCCGATCCGCATCGCATCAACAATTTCCTGTACCGGGAGAACGACGATCGCGGCTTCCGGTGCCCCGCCGGTGCGCACATCCGGCGCACCAACCCCCGCGATTCCACCATCATCGGCGACGCACGGATGCACCGCCTCATCCGCCGCGGCACCACGTACGGCCCGCCGCTGCCCGAGGGTGTGCTGGAAGACGACGGCGCCGACCGGGGCCTCGTCGGAGTCTTCATCGGCGCCCACCTGGAACGGCAGTTTGAGTTCATCAAGGCCGAGTGGGTCAACGACGGCAACTTCATCGGCTACCCCGGCGAGAAGGACCCGGTGGCCGGGCATCACGGCGGAACCGGCAGCGTCACCATTCCGGAGAAGCCGGTCCGGCGTCGCCTGCAGAACCTGCCCAGCTTCGTGCTGACCCGGGGCGGTGAGTACTGCTTCGTGCCGGGTCTGCGCGCCCTGCGCTGGCTCGCCGAACTGGAGGACTGAGGGCAGTTCCTCCCCCTGAGGCCCCACCACGGTCTTCGAGAAGAGGTCGACGTCATGGCAGCACAGTTCGTCCCCTACACGCCGGACGTCGAAGACGACGACCCGTACTTCGACCAGAACGTGCAGACGGTGATCGAAAAGACCGAGAGCTACATCGCCGAGTCGGTCGAGGCCGGTGGCACCGGCCGGGCCCTCCGCGACGCCCACGCCAAGGGCTACGGGCTGGTCCGGGGGGAAGTGGAGATCCTGGACGGGCTTGCGCCCGAGTACGCACAAGGCATCTACGCGACTCCGGGAACCCACGATGCGCTCATCCGCTTCTCCAACGGCTCGCCTCACGCCGGAGCCGACGCGCGACTGGGCGCCGCCACCGGACTGGCGCTGAAGATGTTCGACATCCCCGGCCCGACCCTGCTCGAAGACGAACCGGACTCGGGCACCTTCGACTACGCCAACATCAACGGGCCGATCTTCTTCTGCAACACAGTCGAGCACTACCTGTTCATCCAGGAACTGTTCCTGAACGCGCCGGCCTACTTCTCCCAGGGCCGACCCGGTGCGCGTCGTTTCTTCACCGATTTCGTGACCGGAAAGGGAACGCTGGACCAGGACAACTGGGCGTGGGACGAGTTCCTCGCCTTCCTGCGGCTGTCGAAGACCCCTCCGGCGAACCTGCTGCTGTCGAGTTACTGGACGATGGGCGCGGTCCGGCACGGGGACTACATCGCCAAGGTGCGCATCACCCCCGATCCGTCCTTCGCCGCCGCGGTGGTCCGGCGCACCATCGACCCGGCCTCCGCGCAGGAGGTCTTCCGACCGGCCCTGCAAGCCGAGCTGCAGGAGCGGCCCTACGCCTTCGACATCCAGGTCCAACTCTGCACCGACCTGGAGCGGATGCCGGTGGAGGACACCACCGTGGAGTGGCCCGAGCAGCTCTCGCCGTCCGTCACGGTGGCCAGACTGCGGTTGCCGCAGCAGGACATCTCCGGCCAGGAAAACCTGGAGAAGATGGACGCTCTGTCCTTCACGCCCTGGCGGGTCACCGCCGAGCACGCGCCCCTGGGCAACATCATGCGGTCCCGCAAGGAGGTCTACCGGCGATCCTCCATCGTGCGTCACAAGCTCAACCAGCAGCCGCGCACAGAGCCGCGCAGCGCCGACGAGGTACTCGGCCCGGCCCGGTGAAGCCGCTTCGGCGGCCTTTCGGCCGGTGCCTCGGCACTTCCCAGGGGAGGCTCGGTCCCCTTCAGTTCATCGCCGCGACATGGATGACGACTTTTCCCCGCCGATGCTTTCTGCGCAGCGCCTCATACGCGTTGCGCGTGTCGGTCAGTGCGACGACGCGGTCCACGACCGGGGCGAGTCGGCCGTTCTCGATGAGCCGGGTGATCGCATCCAGTTCGTCGTGGTTCGGCTCGACGATGAAGAACGCGCCGTGGGCACCGTGCTCGGCCGCCTTCTTCGGATCCGGCGGCGACACGATGCTGACGAGGACACCGCCTGGCCGCAGGACGGTCCAGGACCGTGTCTGCGTCTCGCCCCCCACCAGGTCCAGTACGGCATCGACGTCCTTGACGTGGTCCTCGAAGCGGGTGCCCGCGTAGTCCAGGACCTGTTGGGCGCCGAGGCCGGTCACGAAGTCACTGTCCCGTGCGGCCGCCGTCGCGGTGACCTGCAGGCCGAGGGCGGAGGCTATCTGTACGGCGAACGAGCCGACGCCCCCCGCCCCGCCCAGGATCAGGACATGCTGTCCGGCCTTCACAGCGGCGTGGTCCACCAGCGCCTGCCAGGCGGTGAGCGCCGCCAGTGGAACAGCCGCCGCCTTGTCGTGTTCCAGCCCTGCCGGTTTGGCCGCCAGAACGTCGACCGGCACGCTGACGTACTCGGCGGCCGCACCGTCACGTGTGAACGGGATGAGCCCGTAGACCTCGTCCCCCACGGCCGCAGCGGTGACCCCGGGACCGAGCTCGGACACGACCCCGGACACCTCATGAGAGGGGACGATGGGGGTGCGGTCCTTGCCCGTCGCGTCGAGGCGGTCGGTCCAGGTGGCGTCCCAGGTGAGCTCGTCCGAGGTGATGGAAGCCGCCCGAACGGCGACGAGCACCTCGCCCGGTGCAGGCCGCGGACGCGGCGCCATCTCGTACACGAGCTGCTCGGGTCCGCCACGGCTGTGGGCCCGTACGGCGTGCATGGTGTTCACGACGTGATCACTCCAAGAAGTCGGCCCGCCTCCCCTCTTCAGGGTCGCTCACGGAACGCGCTCTCGACAGTCGGCCGCTCGGCTATCCGGGCTATGGCTCCTCGTAGGGGATGCGGCTCAGGTGCACGACCGCGCCCAGGGTGCCCCACTCGTGGCCGCCGAGCTTGGTGAGCGGACGCAGACGTTCGGAGCTGGGCCGGTCGTCGACGACGTACTCCTCGTTCACTGCGGCGTGGAGCACCCGCCCGAAGACGAGGGTGGAGTTGCCCATCCGCAGGGTGGTGTGCGAACGGCACTCCAGGACGACGGGGGAGGCCGCCACCCTGGGCGGCCGTACACGCAGGCTTGGTTCGCGGTCGATTCCCGCGACGTCGAATTCGCTCACCGTCCGGGGGAAGTCGGTGGCAGTCGAGTTGATCAGCTCCAGCAGCGGTTCGGAGGAGAAGTTGACGACGAACTCCCCGGTGTCCTCGACATTGCGCAGAGAATCCTTGCGGCCGATCGAGGTGAACTGCACGATCGGCGGGTCGGTACTGGCGATGCTGAAGAAGGAGTGCGGGGCGAGGTTCTCGGTGGAGCCGTCCGACGTGACGGTGGAGATCCACGCGATCGGACGAGGGATGACGACCGACGTCATGAACCTGTAGAAGGCAGCCCCGCCCATGGCCTCGGGGTCGTAGTCGATGCGCATGGTGACAAGTCTCAAGTTCCACACGCTGTGTACGGGGCGCGGCACGCCTGACGGTGGTGACGCGGGTGTGACGATGCCCCCGGCGTGGCCGGGGGCATCGTCGCTGTGGTCGGTCCCGGCTCAGCCCTTGTAGGGCTCGGCCTTGAGGATCTTCACCGAAGCGAGCTTGCCGTTGGGCAGCTCGTACTGGGCGTCCTCGCCGATCTTCTTGCCGTTCACGCCGGAGCCCAGGGGGGACTGGGGCGAGTAGGTCTCGATGTCGGCGCTGGCGTACTCGCGCGAGGCGAGCAGGAAGTCCAGCGTGTCGTCCTCGTCGCCGTCGAAGGCGATGGTGACGACCATGCCGGGGGCGACCATGCCGTCCGCCGCGGGAGCCTCGCCCACCTTGGCGTTCTCCAGGAGCTGGGTCAGCTGGCGCACACGGAGCTCCTGCTTGCCCTGCTCTTCCTTGGCCGCGTGGTACCCGCCGTTCTCGCGCAGGTCGCCCTCCTCGCGCGCGGCCGCGATCTTGGCGGCGATCTCCGTGCGCGCAGGACCAGACAGGTAGTCCAGCTCGGCCCTGAGCTGGTTGTACGCCTCCTGGGTCAGCCAGGTGACGTTCTCGCTGGTCTGGGTCACAGGTGCTCCTCGTAGGTACTGGGAATACAAAGCATCGCCCTACCCAGAAGAATGTGCTTTCACGGGTGGGCGAAACCACGAGCCTAACAATTCCCAGGCAGAAGGGGGAGGACATAAGACATCAGAATTACGTCAACGCAGGTCAGCGCGTAGGTACCACGCGTGATGGCCGGAGGCGGCGGGCGGTGTCAGGGGGGCGACAGCGGGTGGTGTCAGTCGGCGTGGCAGCCGAGCAGCTCCGCCGTGCCGCCGCGGGAGGTGGTACGGAGCGTGACGACCTTGTCGATACGGGGGGAGTCCTGGTCGAAACGGAAGTCCGCGCGGCCCACCTCGCTGCCGTCGTCGGCCTGTGAGCGCAGTGTGCAGTAGCCGTGGGCGCCCGCGTCCTTGCGTACCTCCAGATGCACCTCGACCGCGTTGTCCGAGACGGCCTTGAAGGTGATCACCTCGGCGCTGATCTTGTTCGAGAAGACGTAGTAGTACGCGAACCAGCCCATCAGGGCGAGCAGGGCCACCCCCAGCACAGTGCCGATGACCTTGAGTTTCCGGTCCGCGCGCTCGTCCTCGGAGCGGCCGTACCGGCCCTCGGGCAGCTGTGTGCTCGCCGTGCTCATGATCGTCCTCTCGGGGACGGGGTCCCGGAATTATTCGTCCCCCGATTCCGTCACTATAGAAGCCGCCCATGACGCCGAAACACGCCGGGCGCCGACTTGCCGACTGGCCTCACCGGCCGACTTACTGAGGATCGAGTCTTGACTGACCAGCTGCGACTGATGGCCGTGCACGCCCACCCCGACGACGAGTCGAGCAAGGGCGCGGCCACCATGGCGAAGTACGTGTCCGAGGGGGTGGACGTGCTGGTCGTGACCTGCACGGGCGGGGAGCGCGGCTCCATCCTCAACCCGAAGCTCCAGGGCGACCAGTACATCGAGGAGCACATCCACGAGGTACGCAAGAAGGAGATGGACGAGGCCCGCGAGATCCTCGGCATCAAGCAGGAGTGGCTCGGATTCGTGGACTCCGGCCTTCCGGAGGGTGACCCGCTGCCGCCGCTGCCCGAGGGCTGCTTCGCGCTCGAGGACGTGGACAAGGCGGCCGGAGAGCTGGTCAGGCAGATCCGCTCGTTCCGTCCGCAGGTGATCACCACCTACGACGAGAACGGTGGTTATCCGCACCCCGACCACATCATGACCCACAAGATCTCGATGGTGGCGTTCGAGGGGGCGACGGACACCGAGAAGTACCCGGAGTCCGAGTACGGCCCGGCGTTCCAGCCGCAGAAGCTCTACTACAACCAGGGCTTCAACCGCCCCCGCACCGAGGCGCTGCACAACGCGCTGCTGGAGCGCGGTCTGGAGTCGCCGTACGGGGACTGGCTGAAGCGGTGGAGCGAGTTCGAGCGCACCGAGCGCACGCTGACCACACACGTTCCGTGCGCGGACTTCTTCGAGATCCGTGACAAGGCGCTGATCGCGCACGCCACGCAGATCGACCCCGACGGCGGCTGGTTCAAGGTCCCCATGGAGATCCAGAAGGAGGTCTGGCCGACCGAGGAGTACGAGCTCGCCACCTCTCTGGTCGACACCTCCCTCCCCGAGGACGACCTCTTCGCGGGCATCCGCGACAATGCCTGATATGAGCGCAAGCCTGGCACTGACGCACCTCGTTCCCCTGGCCAAGGAGGTCGACGAGAACAAGGTCACCCCCGGCGTCCTCGGTTTCATCGTCTTCGCGGCGTTGGCCCTGGCGGTGTGGGGCCTGATGAAGTCCATGAACCGGCACATGGGGAAAGTCACCTTCGAGGAGGACCCGGAGCGGCCCGGGAAGGGCGCCGCGGCGGCCTCCGGCAAGGGGAGCGGCCCCGGTTCCGGCCCCGGAGGGAAGGCCTCGCCCGCGAAGGGCTGAGCCTGGCGTGCGCACTCCGCCCGCGGGTGGCCGGAGTGCGCACCCTCACCCTCGGCACCGTCCTTTCGTATGCAGGGGTCTCTGCGTACGCAGGGGTCCCTCCGTATGCTGGGGCGGCCGTCGGCGTGGTCACACCGTGGCCCGCTCCAGCCTGTTGTCCATGCCGCACTGCAGGGCGTACGCGAAGCCGAGCGGGTTGCTCCACGCGTCGGCGAAGTGCCGGGCGAGCCCGTGGACGATCTCGCCCGCGGACTCCCGCCCGCCGAGATAGCGGGTGACGTACGCGTGGGCGTACTCGGCGGCGAACAGCTGCGGCATCTCGATCTGCGGCGCCAGCACCCCGCCCGCGCCCGCCTCGATGAGCGCGCCGCCCAGGCGCGCCGGCTCGGCGGTGGCGGGCAGTCCGGCGTAACCGGCGTTGAGGAACACCAAGGGGCGCTGCGGGAGCAGGGGTTCGGCGGGGCCGCGCTCGGCGAGGACCGCAGGGACGTCGATGTCCTTGCCGTCGCTCAACCGCAGGACGAACAGGGGGTCCCTGTCGTCGGCGAGGGGTCTGAAGTGCCCGTGGCACCAGAAGTACATCAGCTGCTCGTCGAGCCCGTCGGAGCGCAGGGCGCGCAGCAGTTCGTCGCACAGGGCGCGTTCGACGCGGACGGTGCCGGTGGCGAGGGCGCTTTCGACCTCGGCGGCCCGGGTGACGCCCTCCGGATCGATGCCCTTGTCGTGGTTCAGGCTCACCACCGGTGACGAGGGCGGCAGCCGGGCGTGCTCGTCGTCGGCGGGTACCGGGAAGCGCGGATGGTGGCCGCCGGTCTGCTCGATCTGGTGCCGGTAGCCGAGGAAACGGCGGAAGGTGTCGCTGCCGGGGCCACCGGGCCTGTTCGCGGTGTCCCCGGGCAGCGCGAGCATCGGCCAGGGCAGGAACAGGTCGGAGTCGACGCGGATGCGCAACGGCTCCTCGCGCCTCAGCGCGCCGGTCAGGATCTCGCCGAAGCGCCGGGTGCCCCGGCCGCCGTCGCCGAGCAGTTCCCCGTACAGCAGGTGGGAGCCCTGGCGGGCGAGCTCGTCGAGGATCCCGCGCAGTTCCTCCCGGGGTTCGGCGGTGAGATCCGGGCAGGTGGCGTACGGGAAGTGGGGGCGGCCCCCGGCCGGGATCCCACGCTCGTCCACGGGCTGGAAGTCGACCAGCTCCCGTTTCCACAGCGCCCGCAGATGCGCCGCGGCGGCGGTGACGGCGGCCGGCTTCACATTCAGCCTCAGGGCGTGCTCGGTCGTGGACGGGGGCGCGGCCGGGCCGTACATCCGGGCCCGGATGTGGTCGTCGGCGTCGGCGTCGAGGGCGAGGACCAGGTCCGGGTGACGGACGGTGGGGGCCGGGTGGCGGGTGAAGCCGCGGCTGGGGTCCTGGACGACCTGGCTGAGAAGTTCACGGGCCATCGGGCTCAGGCCCTCCGCGCGGACGCGGGGCGGGGCGCGGGAGTGGCCGCGGTGGGCCGGTGCGGCCCCGGATCGGACGGGACCACGTCGATCTCGGCCTCGACCTGCTGGAGGACGGTCCCGGTGGCCGGGTCCTCGACAGTGAAGCGCAGCCGGTGCGGGCCGGGGCGGTGCGGGGTGAAGCGGAACTCCGCTCCGTCGGCGGGGACGCCGTGTGGAGGGTCGATCTCCGCGTGGCCGAGGGAGGCCGCGCGGGCCGTGAGCGGGGGGAGCGGGGCGGTGGACCAGGGGTGCCCCGGCCCGGGTACGACCTGGAGGGCGATACGGGCGGGCACGTCCGGGACGGATACGTCGTCGAGAAGGGTCAGCCGGACGTGGGCCCTGGAGTCGTCCGGGCGGTCGCGGTCACCGGGGCGCGGGAAGCCGGGACGCGGTTCGGGCTGGGTGTCACGGGCCGCGCGCGGGATCAGCGGATCGCCGGCCTCGGTCCACCCGAGCGTGTCCAGCAGGGCGGCGGGGTAGCGGCAGGCCAGTTCGTACGGTGGCTCGCCGCCCGGGGACGGTCCGGCTTCGGCGAGGTCCACCCAGGCCTCGCCCGCCTCGTCGCCGATCCCGTGGAACACATGGCGGATCTCGGCCGCCCACTCGCCGTTCAGGAAGCGGTGGGCGGGGGAGCGGAGGGCGTACTCGAGCATGGTCCAGGCCCGCCCGTGCGGGCAGTCCGCCTCTTCGAAGTGCGCCAAGGCCCCCTCGAACAGCCGGTCCGCCTCACGCCGACGCTCATCCGTCCCGCCCGTTCGATCCGCGCCGTCCGTCCTGTCCGTCCTGTCCGTCCCGTCCGTCCTGTCCGTCCCGTCCGTCCCGTCCGTACGGGCCAGGGTCAGCGCGTGGTGGTGGAGTGTCCATGCCGTCCCGAGCCGGTCGGAGACCTCATGGAAGCGGCGCAGGACGTCCGTGAACTCCTCCTGCCAGGGAAAGCCGGGCTCGTCCGCCCGTGCCACGGTCCACCACAGGCGCGCCCAGGCGGCGCCGCGCCGGTCGCCCGCGCGCTCGTGCAGCCGACGCGCCTCGGCGAGGGCGTCCGGGTCCGGGGCGCCCGACCGAG